>NZ_JBCGFB010000099.1:0-22363 GCF_038752175.1 Nocardia sp. No.11
GTGGCCGAACCGATTACGGTTCGGCCACGCTGCTGTTCGGAGTGCGTCGGATCGGTGCCGTCGCCGACGTCGTGATCCGGCGCCGACGACGTGTTCGCGTCGTCGTCGCATCGCGGGCGCCGCCCGCGTCCACACCGCCGGTCGGCTCGGCCCCTCCAAGCGGCCGGGCGCCTCCCGCCGACGTCGTGGTCCGGCTGCCACACTGACCTGGTGACGAACCGTTCGATCGCCGCGATCGTGTGCGCCGTCGTCGCCGCGATGCTGTTCGCGGTGGCGTCGGTGGCGCAGCAGCGTGCGGCCGCCGCGGTCCCCGGCGACGCGTCGCTGGTGCGTTCGCTGCTGCGGAACAAGCGGTGGTGGGCCGCGATCGTCGGCGATGCCGGCGGGTACGGCATGCAGGTGCTCGCGCTGGCCTTCGGCGCGGTATTGGTCGTCCAGCCCATCCTGGTGAGCTCCCTGGTCTTCGCGTTGCCGCTGTCCGCGCGGTTGAACCATCAGCGGATCACCGGCCGGGCCGCCGCGACGGCGCTGGTGCTCGTCACCGCCCTCGTCCTGTTCCTCGTCATCGGCGATCCGACCGCGGGCGAGCAGACCGCGCCGCTGCGAGAGTGGCTGGTGCCCTTGGCGATTCTGCTGAGCGTCGTCGCGATCGCGACGCTGGCGGGGGTGCTGCTGCGCAATCCGTCCGAGCGGGCGCTGTGCCTCGGACTCGCCGGTGGCGCGCTGTTCGGCCTGGCCGCCGCCCTCACCGATCGCGTGGTCACCCTGTTCGGCGACGGGCCCGGCAGCGTGATCACCGGCTGGCAGACCTGGGCTCTGGTCGGGGCCGGTCTGCTCGGCTTCTACCTCCAGCAGCGGGCCTACCAAGCCGGACCACTGTCGGCCTCCCTGCCGGCCGCGGCGGTGGCCGAACCGCTGGCCGCCGCCTTCCTCGGCCTCACCGCCCTGAACGAGCAGCTGCGCACCGACGATCTCGGCCTGGTGGCGGTCGTGACCTGCGTCGTCGTGATGTGCGGGGCCACCGTCGTGCTGTGCCGGACGCAGGCGGCGCCGCTGCCGGAAGCGGCCGACACCGCGCACTGAGGTGCCGCCCACGGCAGACCTCACCCGGCTATCATCGAACAAGTGCGATTTCTTCCGGGACCCCAGCCGCCGTACGACCTGACCTACGACGACCTCTTCCTCGTCCCGAACCGGACCGATGTCGCGTCCCGGTTCGATGTGGACCTGGCCAGTGTCGACGGGTCCGGCACCACCATCCCCCTCGTGGTCGCGAACATGACGGCCGTCGCGGGCAAGCGGATGGCCGAGACCGTCGCCCGGCGCGGTGGCCTCGTCGTCCTGCCCCAGGATCTGCCGATCCCGGCGGCCGCCGACACCATCGCGTTCGTCAAGAGCCGCTCGCTCACCGCCGACACCCCCGTCACCCTCGACCCCGACCACTCGGTGTCCGACGCGGTGGCGCTGATGCACAAGCGCGCGCACGGCGCGGTCGTGATCGTCGAGGACGGCAAGCCGGTCGGCGTGGTCACCGAGGCCGCCTGCGCGGACGTCGACCGGTTCGCGCGACTGCGCGAGGTCGCCTTCACCGATTTCGTCCAGGCCCCCGTCGACGAATCCCCGCGCGAGATCTTCGACCGCCTCGCCGAGGCGCACGCCCAGCTCGCCGTACTCACCCACACCGACGGCACGCTGGCCGGGGTGATGACCCGCACCGGCGCGATCCGGGCCGGCATCTACACCCCCGCGATCGACGCGAACGGCAAGCTGCGGGTCGCCGCCGCGGTCGGCATCAACGGTGACGTGGCGGCCAAGGCGAAGGCGCTGGCCGAGTCGGGCGCGGACGTGCTCGTCATCGACACCGCGCACGGCCACCAGGCCAAGATGCTCGAATCGCTGCGCGCCGTGGCCGATCTCGGCCTCGGCGTGCCGCTGGCCGCGGGCAATGTGGTCTCCGCCGAGGGCACCCGCGATCTGGCCGCGGCGGGCGCCACGATCATCAAGGTCGGGGTCGGCCCCGGCGCCATGTGCACCACCCGCATGATGACCGGCGTGGGCCGCCCGCAGTTCTCCGCGGTGGCCGAATGCGCCGCGGCGGCCAAGGAACTCGGCGTGCACGTGTGGGCCGACGGCGGCGTACGGCACCCGCGCGATGTCGCGCTGGCGCTGGCGGCGGGCGCGTCGAACGTGATGATCGGCTCCTGGTTCGCCGGCACCTACGAATCCCCCGGCGACCTGCGTGTCGACCGCGACGGCAATGCCTACAAGGAGAGCTTCGGCATGGCCTCCAAGCGGGCCGTGGCCGCCCGCACCGCCGCCGACAGCGGCTTCGACCGGGCCCGCAAGGCGCTGTTCGAGGAGGGCATCTCCAGCTCGCGCATGCGCCTGGACCCCGAGCGCCCCGGTGTCGAGGACCTCATCGACCACATCTGCTCGGGCGTGCGCAGCTCCTGCACCTACGCCGGCGCCCGCTCGCTGCCGGAGTTCCACGAACGCGCCGTGCTCGGCGTGCAGTCCGCGGCCGGATTCGCGGAGGGCCGCCCGCTGCCCAGCGGCTGGTGACGACCGACCGACCACGGCCGATCGGCACGCCGGTGCCGATCGGCCGCTGTCGTTTCCGCCGGTCCACCGGTCGGCCCACCCGCGCCGCTGACACATCATCGGTGGGGACCGATTACTATGGAGTTGCCGATCTCGGCAGTGCTTTCTTCCCCACTCGAAAGGATCCAGTTGTCACCCGCGTCCAAGGGCGCCACACAGGAGGGTTCCTCTACGGAGCCGGGTGACCAACCCGGCGTCCTCCTTTCCGCAGCGTCCGTTCGATCCTCCGATCTCCCCACGGCATCACCCGGGTGGTGCTGAGGATGTCCATCGTTGTGACCGTGCTCAGCCTTCTCGGCTTCGTCGCACTCACCCTCGGCACGGCGCTCTTCGTCGCCGCCGAGTTCTCGCTCACCGCACTCGAACGCAGCACCGTCGAGGCCGCGGCCCGCGAAGGTGACGTCCGCTCCCGGCTGGTCAAGCAGGCCCACCACACCCTGTCGTTCCAGCTCTCCGGTGCGCAGCTCGGCATCACCATCACCACCCTGATCACCGGCTTCATCGCCGAGCCCGTGCTGGCCCGGCTGCTGGACCCGCTGCTGGACGCGGCCGGTCTGAGCCCGAGCGCCGCGCACGGCGTCGCCCTGGTGGTGGCGCTGGTCCTGGCGACCTCGCTGTCGATGATCTACGGCGAGCTCGTGCCGAAGAACATCGCCATCGCCAAGCCGATGGCCACGGCCCGGCTCACGGCGGGCCCGATGATCGGGTTCTCGGCCATGTTCAAATGGTTGATCCGGTTCCTCAACGGCGCCGCCAACTGGATCGTGCGCAGGCTGGGCATCGAGCCCGCCGAGGAACTGCGGTCGGCCCGCTCGCCGCAGGAGCTGGGTTCGCTGGTCCGCACCTCGGCGCTGCGCGGAGCAATGGACCAGCGCACCGCGCAGGTGATGGACCGCTCGCTGGAATTCGGTGAGCGCAGCGCCGAAGACCTGATGACACCGCGGGTGAAGGTCGAATCGCTCGATCGCGACGACACCATCGCCGACCTCATCGCCGCCTCCGCCCGCACCGGATACTCCCGGTTCCCGGTCATCGACGGCGACCTGGACAACACGCTGGGCGTCGTGCACGTCAAGCAGGCGTTCACCCATCCGGCGCATCTGCGCAAGCAGATCCCGCTGAGCAAGCTGGCCGTCGCGGTCCCGATCGTGCCGGCCAGTCTCGACGGCGACGCCGTGATGGAGCGCGTGCGCGCCGACGGCATGCAGGTCGCGCTGGTCGTCGACGAGTACGGCGGCACCGCCGGCATGGTGACCATGGAGGACCTGATCGAGGAGATCCTCGGCGACGTGCGCGACGAGCACGACGAGGAGGAGCGCGATGTCCGCCGGGTCTCCGACGGCTGGGACTGCTCGGGTCTGCTGCGCATCGACGAGGTGTCGCGCGCGACCGGATACGAAGCGCCGGAAGGCGAATACGAGACGCTGGGCGGCCTCGTGCTGACTCAGCTCGGCCGGATCCCGGCCACCGGCGACGAGGTGGTGCTGCCCGAATCCCGCGGTTCCGGCGGCGGCTGGATCGCCCGGGTGGAACGGATGGACGGCCGGCGCATCGATCGGGTGCGGTTGATCCCGGTCGACGCGGCGAACCTCGCGGCACGGGAGCACAACCATGGGTGATCTGNCGCATCGATCGGGTGCGGTTGATCCCGGTCGACGCGGCGAACCTCGCGGCACGGGAGCACAACCATGGGTGATCTGTTCGGCATCGTGCTGACCGTCGTGCTGCTGGCGGGCAACGCCTTCTTCGTCGCCGCCGAGTTCGCGCTGATCTCGGCGCGGCGCGACCGGCTCGAGGCTCTTGTCGCGCAAGGCAAGAAGAACGCGAAGACGGTCATCGAGGCGGGTGAGAACCTGTCGATCATGCTGGCGGCGGCTCAGCTCGGCATCACCATCTGCTCGATCCTGCTGGGCCGGGTCGGTGAACCCGCGGTGGCGCATCTGCTCGAGCGCCCGTTCGAGCTGCTGGGCTTGCCCGATCAGCTGCTGCACCCGGTTTCGTTCACCCTCGCGCTGACGCTGGTGGTGATCCTGCACATCCTGCTGGGCGAGATGGTGCCGAAGAACATCGCGCTGGCCGGGCCGGAACGCTCGGCGCTGCTGCTGGTGCCGATCCACCTGATGTGGTTGCGGATCGCGCGCCCGCTCATCGCGCTGTACAACTACCTCGCCAACCTCTCGCTGCGGATGCTGCGGGTGGAACCGAAGGACGAGCTCGACGCGACGGTCTCCACGGTGGAGCTGGCCGAGATGATCGGCGAGTCCCGCTCGGAGGGGCTGCTCGACGAGGAGGAACACCGCAGGCTGACCCAGGCGCTGGGCACCTCGGAGCGGATCGTCGGCGATGTGATGGTGCCGCTGGCGCAGGCGCGCTCGGTGCCGTTGCGCGGCAACGGCACCACGCTCGGCGACATCGAGGCCGCGGTCGGCGAGACCGGGTTCTCGCGCTATCCGGTGCGCGCGGCCGACGGGTCGCTGGTCGGCTATCTGCACGTCAAGGATGTCCTCGACAAGGTCGCCGACGACACCGCCGGACCGGAGACGCAGATCCCGCGCACCGACATCCGCCCGCTGCCGACGGTCAGCTCCGGCACCACGCTCTACGAGGCGCTGGCGCGGCTGCGCCGGACCAACAGTCACCTGGGGCGAGTGGTGGACAGCCGGGGCAACACGGTCGGCGTGGTCGCGCTGGAGGATCTGATCGAGGAGTTCGTCGGCACCGTGCGCGACGGCACCCACCGGCTCGCCGAATGAGTTCCGTGACACCGGATCTCGCGCTCGTCGACACGGGGTAACAGGCATCTCGGGAACGGCTCGACCACATCGGTCGGGCCGTTTCTCGTGCGCTGCGTGACTCGCGCCCTTGACTAATTGGTAACCGATGAGTTACCAATAGAGGATGGATGTGTTCGAGGCGCTCGCCGATCCGGTACGTCGCGACCTGCTCGTTCGGCTCGCCGGGGCACCGGCCCGGGTCGTCGATCTCGCCGCCGAATACCCCATCAGCAGGCCCGCGATCAGCAAGCACCTGCGCCTGCTCACCGAGGCGGGGCTCGTCGAGGCCGAACCACAGGGCCGCGAACGGCACTATCGCCTCGCCCCCGAGGGCCTGGCCCCGTTGCGGGCCTACCTGGAGCAGCTGCCCCTGATCAGGCCACTGATTCCGGAGCACGCGCTCGACGGTCTCGACCTCGAGGTCCGCCGCACCACCCGGGAACGCCGGGCCACCACCGGCACCGCCACCGACAAGGAGCAGACAGCATGACCATCCCCACCGCGACCGGACATCGCCGCGATCTCGCCGACGGCACCTATTGCGAATGGACGCGCACCTTCCGCGCCCCGATCGAGGACGTCTGGGCCGCCGTCACCGAGCCACACCGGCTCGCGCGCTGGCTCGGCACCTGGACCGGCGACCCGGCCACCGGCGAGGTGAAGTTCCAGATGCTGTTCGAGGGCGAGATGCCCGCCGAACGCTTCCACATCGACGAGTGCGATGCCCCGCACCGGCTGCGGATCACCACCGCCATGCCCTACGACGGGGACAACCCCGAGCACTGGCAGCTCCGTCTCGATCTCTCCGAAGAAGCGGGCATCACCACCCTCGTCTTCGCCCAGAACGTGCCCGACCCCACCATGGCCGAGGGCGTCGGCCCCGGCTGGGACTACTACCTCGATCGCCTGGTCGCCGCCGAAACCGACCAGGACCCGGCCACCGTCCGTTTCGACGACTACTTCCCGGCCCTGTCCGAGCACTACCGCAAGGAATTCGGCGCGACCGACTGATCCCCTCTTGGTGCCCGCTCCCCTCCGGGCAAGCAGGCCGTCGCCGACGTCACCAGCGAACAGTCCCGTCACCGGCGTGAGTTCGGGGTGGCTCCGCCGCGTCGAACCGATGCGGGAGAATGTCCCGGTGAGCGCGCATGACGACCTGGACCATGCTCTCGGCCCGCGGGTGCTGCCCGCGGTCGAGTGGCAGGCCCGCGCGCGGGCGCATCGGGAGCGGCTCGACGAGCTGGTCGGGCCCTACCTCGAACGCCGGGCGGCGGGCACCACCCATCCGGTGATCGACTTCCTGTTCACCTACTACGGCCACAAGCCCGCGCAGTTGCGACGCTGGCATCCCGGGTTCGGCATCGCCCTGAGCGACGCGCGCGAGTACGCGGGCGCTCGCGGCTACCACCGGGTCGACGCCGACGTGTATACCGCCGACCCGGCCTACCTGGCGAAACGGCGCGACACGATCGCCTTCGTCGAACGGCTGCTGAGCGCGACCGCCCAGCGTCCCACCCACCTGTCCTGCTTCGGCCTGCACGAGTGGGCGATGGTCTACCGCACCGACGACGTCCGTCACCAGCAGGTCCCCCTGCGCCTGGGCCACGCCGGTACCGACGCGGTCGTCGAGTCGATGTCGCTGCGCTGCACCCACTTCGACGCCTTCCGCTTCTTCACCCCCGACGCCGTCGGCCGCAACGCCGAGCCCCTCACCCGCGCCGACCAGATCCTGCGGGAACAACCCGGCTGCCTGCACGCCAACATGGACCTCTACAAGTGGAGCTTCAAGCTCGCTCCCCTGATCCCGTCGGACCTGCTGCTGGACTGCTTCGAACTCGCCTGCACCGCACGCGAACTCGACATGCGCGCCAGCCCGTACGATCTGCGCGAATTCGGCTACGAGCCGGTCCGCATCGAAACACCCGGCGGCCGCGCCGACTACGTGCGGGCCCAGGCCGCGGTGGCCGAGAGCGCCGATATCCTGCGGGACCGCCTGCGCCGCGCCTGCGCCGAGCTCACCTCGGCGCAGGCGCGGATCGAGCGGACGGTCTAGCTCGGCTTCTCGTCGGCGTCCTCGGTGGGTTCGGTGACCAGGGCGAAGTCGCCCTCGTGTTGTTCGGTGCCCTTGTCGACGGCGACCTCGACGAGTTCGATGCCGCGGTCGGCGCGCAGGATCAGGGGGTCCTCGCGGAGGTCCTTGTAGAGGGAGACACACATCGCGGCCATCACCACCAGGAACGGCAGGGAGACCACGGTGGTGAGGGCTTGCAGGCCGGTGAGGGCGCCGCCCAGGTCGTCGGAGTCGGCGATGACCAGCATGATCGCGGCGACGGCGCCGGTGGCGGCGCCCCAGAAGATGACGATCGGGCGGGAGGGTTCGATGCTGCCGCGTTCGGACAGGGTGCCCATCACGATCGAGGCCGCGTCGGCGCCGGAGACGAAGAAGATGCCGACCAGGATCATCACGACCACCGTGGTGATCGAGGTGATCGGGTACTGGTCCAGCAGGTGGAACAGCGCGAAGTCCGAGTCGACCGTGCCGTCGGGCTCGGTGAGGTCGCCGTGCTCGGCCTGTTCGGCGATGCCCGCACCACCGAAGATCGCGAACCACAGCAGGCTGACCACGCTGGGCACCAGCAGCACGCCGGTGACGAACTGGCGGATGGTGCGGCCGCGGCTGATCCGGGCGATGAACATGCCGACGAACGGGGTCCACGAGATCCACCAGGCCCAATAGAAGATCGTCCAGCTCGACAGCCACCCTTGCATCGCCTCGTCGCCGGCGCCGGTGCGGGAGGCCATCGTCGGCAGCATCTCCACGTAGTCGCCGATCGAGGTCGGCACCATGTTCAAGACGAACAGGGTCGGCCCGGCGACGAAGACGAACGCCGCGATCGCCAGCGCCAGCACCATATTGATATTCGACAGCCACTGGATGCCGCGCTCGACACCCGAGACCGCCGACAGCACGAACGCGACGGTCAGGCCCGAGATGATGGCGACCAGGCCGATCTTGCCGATGCCGTCGATCCACCCGTTGAACTCCATGCCCGCGCCGATCTGCAGGGCGCCGAGACCGAGCGAGGCCGCCGAGCCGAACAGGGTCGCGAAGATCGCCATCATGTCGATGGCGCGCCCGCCGATGCCGTCGGCGTGCCTGCCCAGCAGTGGCCGGAACACCGCGGAGATCAACTGCGAGCGGCCCTTGCGGAAGGTGCCGTAGGCGATGGCCAGGCCCGCCACCGCGTAGATCGCCCACGGGTGCAGCGTCCAGTGGAACAGCGTGGTGGCCATGGCGACCTCGGCGGCCGCCGGGGTGCCGGGTTCCGCGGTGTGCGGCGGCGGAGTCACGAAGTGCGACAACGGTTCCGCCACACCCCAGAACATCAGGCCGATGCCCATGCCCGCGCTGAACATCATCGCGATCCAGGAGACGGTGCGGAATTCGGGTTTCTCGTCGTCGGCGCCGAGCGGGATCCGGCCGTAGCGGCTGACGGCCAGCCAGATCACGAACACGACGAACGCCGTGGCGACCAGGACGAACAACCAGCCGGTGTTGGTGATGACCCATTTCTGCGCGGTGCCCGCCGCCGAGGCCAGGCTCTCGTCGTCGAGGACACCCCAGGCGACGAAGGCGAGTGCGCCGATCGCGGTGGCGCAGAAGACGAACAGATCGATCCGGGGCTTGCCCGGCGATCGACCGGCAACCCGGCCACCGTCCGCGTCCGCGGCTCCGGACCTGCCTACGACATCGTTCGACATGGAATCCGAGTCCTTTCCGGTCGCGGAAGACGGCCCTGACACACGCGCAGTCGTAACGCAGGCAACCGTACAGCGTTACCCCACCGGGGTGGGGGACCCCGACCCGCCGGTCGAGCGGCCGTTCGGCGAAATCGCCCGCGCCGAGGGGCCGCCCGACTTACCATCCAAAGCAGCGACTGCTGTCTGAGTCAGTTTGGTCGCAGGGCATGATCGGGAGGCAACGATGCGCGCACGGTCGGGACGGACGGTCCTGCGATTCACGGCTTCGGCCGCGGTCGCGGTGCTGGTGGCGATGGGGGTGCCGGCGGGATCGGCGGCGGATCCGTTCGCGGATCTCACCGGTGCCGTGCAGGAATTCCTGGATGTCGGACGAACATCGGTGCCGCGGGCCGACTGTGGACCGGGTTCGCTTCCCGAGACGGGAATGCAGGGCGACGTGCCCGCCGCTGACCGAGACAGTGGCCGCAGCACGCAGGGCTACCGCTGCAATATGTCGATGGTCGGCAACTACCAGGGGCGCGGGGCTGGCATCACCTCCACCAGCTTCGAGCACTGCGCCTATGTCGGCACGTTCTTCCCCGGCAACATGCTCAGCGAGCAGCAGGGCGTGCAGGTGCTCGACGTGTCCGATCCGGCGAACCCGCGTCGCACCGCGACGCTGGCCGAGCCCGCCATGCTGGCCGGGACCTGGGAGACGTTGAAGGTCAACACCACTCGCAAGCTGCTGGTCGGCACCGGGGTCCCGGTCGGGATCGGCGCGGGCTATCTGTCGGTCTACGACATCTCCGACTGCGCGCACCCGCGACTGCTCAATCCGGGCACCGGCTCGAATCTGCTGATGCCGCTGCCGATCACGACGCACGAGGGCGGCTTCTCCCCCGACGGCCGCACCTATTGGGCCTCCGGGATCGCGCCCGGCTTCCTGAGCGCGATCGATCTCACCGACCCCGCCCACCCCCGCGTGATCTGGCAGGGACTGACCGGAATCGAGGCGCACGGCCTCGGCGTCAGTCCGGACGGCAACCGGCTCTACATCTCCGCGCTCGGCGGTTTCACCGTGCTCGATGTGAGCGCGGTGCAGCGGCGCGACCCGAATCCGCAGGTGCCCCACCTGGGCCGGACCTTCTGGACCGACGGGTGGGCCACCCAGCACAGCGTGCCGGTGACCTACGACGGTGTGCCGCACGTCTTCACCGTCGACGAAGGCGGTTCCGGCGGGGTGAAGCTCATCGATGTCTCGGTCGACGGTGATCCGCGGATCACGGCGAAGATCAAGCTGGAGATCAATCTGCCGGCCAACATCGATGCCAATGTCGGGTCGTCGATGGGCGGTTCGGCGTTCTCCTACGAATCGCACTACTGCGCGGCGGATCGCCCCGGCGATCCGACAGCGCTCGCGTGCGGATGGATCTCGTCGGGGATCAGGGTGTTCGACGTGCGCGATCCGGGGGCGATCCGCGAGATCGCGTACTTCAACCCGCCCGCGCGGACCGGCCGCAACCTGGAGGTGTGGAACTCACCGCACGCGCTGGCCTCGATCATCGGCGTTCCGGTGATGAGCGCGCCCGCGGCTCTGCGGGCGATGGCCGAGGGGCTGTTCGATCCCGCCCAGGTGCTGACTTCGCGGGCGGGCGACATCGCGTTCGGCGACATGTCGAGCGATTGGTGTTTCTCGCCGCCGGAGTGGCGAGGCGACCAGCTCTATGTCACCTGTTCCGACAACGGGTTCATGGTGCTGCACCTCGACAACGAAGTGTATTCGCCGCCGGCGGATCAGCAGTCGACCGTGGGGTCGTGAGGGTGGGGCGCGCGATGCGGGTCGCGGCCCTGGGGGCGGCCGCGGTGTTCCTGATGGTGCTCGGCGCGGCGCTGCGGCCGTTGCTGATCACCGAGACCGCCACGCCCGCACCGGTACTCGACGCGGTCGAGCTGGGCTTCGTGCAGGACATGACCGCCCACCACCAGCAGGCGCTGATCCTCACCGAACGTCTCGATCCCGCCGCCGATCCGGCCGTGCGCAAGATGGCCGACCAGATCGCCGCCGTCCAGCGGGTGGAGATCGGCACCCTGCTCGGCTGGACCCAGCTCGCGGGCGCGGCTCCGATGTCGGCACAGCCGATGACGTGGATGGCGACCTCCCCAGGGCACCACCATGATTCGACGACGGCGATGCCGGGTATGGCCACCCCCGCCGACCTCGACGCGCTGTCGGCCGCGCGCGGCGCCGACGCCGAAACCCTGTTCCTGCAACTGATGTACCGCCACCACTCGGGCGGGGTCACCATGGCCAGGGCCGCCGACGCCCTGCTCACGTCCGGGCCGGTGAAACAGGCCGCCCGCGCCATGGCCCAGGCCCAGAGCCAGGAACTCGGCTACCTCGGCATGCTCCTGGACGCCCGGGGCGTGCGTCCCTGAACGACCCGGCGCTCCACCCGGCGGGTCGCTACGATGCGATCGGGGATCGGGCTCCGGGGGGGCACGGCTGCGCGCGAGGAGCGGCCGGGGATCGCGCCGAGGGTGATGTGTCCGAATCCGCACGAGCGGGGCTGCCGCCGGGTGAGCACAACGTCATCGTGGGGCAACTGGCCAGAAAATCGCAGGCAATGGCCGATGCGCACGATGAGTCGGATTGTCGGTGAATTGTGGGCGGAGGCTGGACGTGGTGGTGAGCGCGCGAGCGGGCGTGGTTGTTCCGGCCGTGGGATGTGGGCTGGCCGAGGTGCGCGCACTGATCGCCGCGCGTCTGCGACCGATCGGGGTCAGGGAGCTACCCGTGGCCGACGCGATCGGCGCCACGCTGGCCACCGCACTCACGACCGGCGGGCCACTGCCCCGCGTGGACAGTGCGGCGATGGACGGCTACGCCGTCGCGGGCCCCGGACCGTGGTGGAGCCTGCACCAGCAGGTCCGCTACGCAGGCCGCGGCTGCTCGGTGGTGCTCGCGCCCGGTGAGGCAGTGCGGATCGCGACCGGCGCCGCCACCCCGCTGGGTACCACCGCCACGCTGCGCGACGAGCACGTGGTGCAGACGACCGTCTCGGGCAAGCCGGTGGTGATGCGCGCGCCGGGCGCCCCGGTGCGCGACGACACCCGCCGCCAGGGTGAGCACTGGGACAGCGGGGTCGAGCTGGCGCGCGCGGGCACCCGGGTGTCGGCCGCACTGGCCTCGGCGGCCCTGAGCGCCGAAGCCGAGACCGTCACGGTGCGCGGCCCGCTGCGCGCCGACGTCGTGATGACCGGCGACGAGATCCGCGCGGTCGGCCCGCTCGGCGCGAACGAGACCAGGGACTCCCTCGGTCCGGTGCTGCCCCAGTTCCTGCGCTGCTGCGATATCGAGAGCACCGGCCTGTGGCATCTGGCCGACGGCGAAGACCTGCTGCGCTCCTGGCTGACCCTGAAATCCCACGCCGACCTGGTGGTGATGGTCGGGGCGACCGGGCGCGGCGCCGCCGACCACCTGCGCACCCTGCTGGCCGACCTGGGCGCCCGGATCGTGGTCGAACGCGCCGCCATCCGGCCGGGCGGCTCCACTCTGGTCGCCCAGCTGCCCGACGGACGCGTACTGCTCGGGCTGCCCGGCAATCCGTTCGCCGCGATCGCGGCGCTGCTCGCCATCGGCCCTGCGGTGGTCGATGCCCTGACCCAGCGGACACCGGGGCCCACCATGTGGGGGCGGCTCTCCGACGCCGGCGTGCTCGAAGGGGCCTCGACCCGCCTGGTTCCCGTTCAGCAGCAGACCGGTGGTGTGTGGCGCAGTACCGGACCCGCGCACACGCCGCACCTGGCCGGGCTGATCGGCTGCCAGGCCCTGGCCGTGCTGCCACCCGGCACCGGCCGGGGCACGCTGGTCGAGCTGCTCCCGCTCCCGCACTGACCCCGGGGGCTAGTGCCGGCGCCCGCAGCGCGGAAAGACCGCCCGCGCGGCCTCGTCGGCGACGTCGACGAGGATATGCGCCAACCGGCTCGTGCCGGGTGCGCGCGGCCCACCGAGCCTGCCCGACAGCGACAACGCGGCGACCGCCCCGGGCGCCCGGCCCCGGATCGGCACCGCCACGCACACGACACCGGCGACCGATTCCTCCCGATCGACAGCGATCCCCTGATGACTCCGGACGCGATCGAGCTCGCGGTGCAGTTCGGCCCGGCGACCGATCGTGCGGGGCGTCCGCTGCGGCAGCCGCTCCCGGAACGCCAGCTCGACGACGCTCGGCTCCAACGTGGCCAGCAACGCTTTGCCGACCGCTGTGCAGTGCGCGGGCATCCGGCCGCCGAGCCGGGTGGGGATGCTGTCGCGGGAACGGCCCGCCGCCTTGTCCAGGTAGAGCACTTCGGGACCGTCGAGCACACCGAGGTGCCCGACCATGCCGGTCCGCTGACACACCTCGTGCAGCAGCGGACTCACCGCCTCCCTGATCTCGTTGTGCTCGACCGCGAGCCCGCCGACCTCGAGCGCCCGTGTCCCGAGCCGGTAGCCGCCCGGCGCGTGGGCCAGCCAGCGCAACCGGACCATCTGATCGATGATGCGGTGCACGCTCGAGCGGGGCAGGCCGGTGCGGTCGGCCACCTCGAGCAGCGAGCGGACCGGGTCGGGCCCGTCGAACGCGTCCAGGATCGCCGTCATCCGCTCGATCATGGACGACGGCGGCGGACCGCTGTGCTGCGCGGACCGGGGCTGGACGGGTACATCGACCGTCATGGGGCACCTCATTTGCCTAGCGATGGTGTCCCCCATCACAGTGCCGTCCCGGTGGTGCGCGGGAATCGCGGAAACTACGGAGATCGCACGGCGACTACGGATGTTTCCCCGTCACCCCCGTCCCCACACTCGGCACAGGGTTGCACTGCGCGCGGATTCGGTCCCACTCAGTGGCAGGCCGGGCCCGCCCTGTGGGACCGCCTGCCCCGTGTCACCGCGACGGTGTCACCGTCAGAGGGAGTTCCGGCTGGCCCAGGCGGCGATCTGGGTGCGCGAGGTGAAGCCGAGTTTGGTGAGGATGTGGTCGACGTGGCTCTCGGCGGTGCGGATCGAGATCACCAGTTCCTGCCCGATCCGGCGATTGCCGTAGCCCTTGGCGATCAGGCGCGCGACATCGCGTTCCCGCCGGGTCAGTATTTCCATCCCGCCGGGTTCGGCGGCCGGGGCCTGCGCCGACGAGGTGTCCATCGCGTAGTCGACGGCGTCGTCGAGGGGCAGCGCGGCACCCGCGGCGAAGCACGCCCCGAACTCCCGCTCGCCCAGTGCGGCGAGGACCTGATCGCGCACTCCCCGACCGATGAGCTGGGTCATCGCGTGCGCCAGCCGTTGCGAACTGCCCCGGCGGACCGTCGATGCCACGCCCATCAGGCGGGCCGCGCGCACCAGGTCGCCGTCGGCGGCGGCCGCCCAGGCCAGGCCGTCCACGCTGGTGGCGAGCCAGGCGCACCGATCGAAGAGCTGGAACAGTTCGATCGACCGGCGCAGCGCCGCGACCGCGCTCCGCTGATCACCGTCACGCCACTGCTGGGTGCCGACCGCCCAGTAGGCCAGCCCCCCGAGCAGGTGCGAGCCGTGCTCGGTGGTCACCGCCAGCAGCCGCTCGGCCATGGCACCGGCGATCGGGTCGTCCAGGGCCAGCGCGCAGACCGCGGCGAAGGCCAGGCTCTCCATCTCCACTTGGGGGTGCGCGCACTCGTGCGCGCTCATCGACGAGGCCACCGAGATGTCCAGCGCCCGATGCAGCTCGCCCGCCCCGAAGGCCAGCACCGCGCCCGCCATCGCGGTCTCGACCTGCACTTCGGCCGACCCGGTTTCGACCGCGATCTCGGTACCGGCCCGCACGAATTCCGCCGCCGTCTCGGTCTCGGAGAGCATGGCCGCCATCACCGAGCTCGCGGCCAGCGCCCTGGCCCGACAGACCGTGCGCTCGGTGTCCTTCGCCAGCGCCGCGGACAACCAGCGGTAGCCCTCCAGCAGGAAGTGACAGTGCTCCCAGAACGGCCACAGCTCCGTCGCGATCTCCAGCGCCCGCCGCGCACCGGCCGGATCGCCGAGTGAGAATTGCAGTGCGGCACGGAGATTGGCGTGCTCGCGGCTGACGTCGCGGAACCAGTCGACGTCGGTGGCGCTCCAATAGTCGGTGCGCCCGCGGCACGCGAGCCGGTAGTAGTACTCGCGATGGCCGACGCGCACCGTGTACTCGGTGCCGCGTGCCCGCAGCCGCTCGCCGGCGAACTGACGCAACGGCTCGAGCATCGAGTACCGGCCTGCGCCGTCGCCGCCGGGCCCGTAGGCCAGCACCGACTTCTCCACCAACCCCGTCAGCGCGGCCAGCAGCGCGTCCGGCGCATCGACCAGGCAGACCGCTTCGGCGGCGTCGAGGTCGAAGCCACCCGCGAACACCGACAGCTGCTCCCACAGCGACTGCTCGTCGGGAGTGCACAGGTCATAGCTCCAGCGGATCGCCGAGGCCAAGGTCTGCTGCCGGTGCGGCGCGGTCCGCAGTCCGGTGGTGAGCAGACCCATCGCGTCGTCGAGGCGGGTGAGGACCTGTTCGGGGGTGAACATCCGCATCCGCAGCGCCGCCAGTTCCAGCGCGAGCGGAATACCGTCGAGCCGTCGGCAGATGGCGGCCAGGGTCGCCGCGTTGGCCGGGGTCCGCCGGAAGGCCGGGTTCGCCGCGCTCGCGCGATCGACGAGCAGCCGGGCCGCGGGACTGTCGAGCTCGCCGGAGTCCGGGTCGGGCACCGACAGCGGCGCCACCGGCAGGACCTGCTCGCCCGCGACGCCGAGCGGCTCACGGCTGGTCGCGAGGATCCGCAGGCCGGTCGTCGCGGGGATGATCCGGTCCGCGAGCGCCGCGCACGCGCCGATCACGTGCTCGCAGTTGTCCAGGATCAGCAGGAGATCGCGGTCGGCCAGGAAGTCGGTGAGCACGGCCAGCGGGGCGCTGGTGTCATCGCGCAGGCCGAGCTCACGCGCCACCGTCGGAGCGACCAGGTTCTGGTCGCTGACGTGCGCCAGCTCGACCAGCCACACACCGTCGGCGAACGCCCGCTGCACGGCCTCGCCGACCCGCCTGCTCAACCGGGTCTTGCCGACCCCGCCCACCCCGGTCAGGGTGAGCAGCCGGGTACCGGCGAGCAACTGCTTGGCCGTCGCGACATCGTCATCGCGGCCGACGAAGCTGGTCACTTCCGCCGGGAGGTTCCCGGACACACGCCTGCCCACGCCCGCTACTGTCGCACGCGCGCCGAGGCCGGTGGCGGCTTTCGGCACACTCGCGCGCAGGCGGGGGCGGCCGGGACCGCTCGGCTCAGCCGTGGTGCGGCGGCTGCCAGGGACGGCCGTACGGATCGTCCGGGCGCGACGCGGGCGGCTGCTGCTGCGGGGCGATCGGCGGCGGTGTCGGTAGCGGCGAGGGCTCCACCGGCGCAACGGTTTTCGGTCGTGGCGGCTCGAAACCCTCGACGGGGGTGCGAGCGGTGGCCTCGGCGGCGCGCACGGCCTGCTCGATCTTGGGGTCCGACGCGGTCTCGAACCAGTCGGCGACGTCGGAGTCGTCCTCGATCTTCACCGGCGGATGGTCCTCGGTCGACGGCTCGTAGCGGAACACCCCGTCCTCGCCCTTGGTGGCGAAGTTCTGGGCGAAGCCCTCGAGCGCCTTGCCGAAATCGCTGGGCACCAGCCACACCTTGTTGGCGTCGCCGCGCGCCACCATCGGCAGCGTCTGCATGTACTGGTAGGCCAGCAGCTCCGGCGTCGGCTTGCCGTTCTTGATGGCGGCGAACACCTTCTCGATGGCCTTGGCCTGGCCCTGGGCCTGCAGGTAGGAGGCGGCGCGTTCACCCTGCGCGCGCAGGATGCGGCTCTGCCGCTCACCCTCGGCCGACAGGATCGCCGACTGCTTGCCGCCCTCGGCGGCCAGGATCTGCGCCTGCTTGGCGCCCTCGGCCGTCTTGATCTGCGATTCGCGGGTGCCCTCGGCGGTGAGGATCATCGCCCGCTTCTCGCGGTCGGCCTTCATCTGCTTCTCCATCGATTCCTGGATCGACGGCGGCGGATCGATGGACTTGAGCTCGACCCGGGCCACGCGCAGGCCCCAGCGACCGGTCGCCTCGTCGAGGACGCCACGCAGCTGGTTGTTGATCTGGTCGCGGGAGGTCAGGGTCTCCTCCAGCGTCATCCCGCCGACCACGTTGCGCAGCGTGGTGACGGTGAGCTGCTCGACGGCGGCGATGTAGTTGCTGATCTCGTACACCGCGGCCTGCGGGCTGGTGACCTGGAAGTACACCACCGAGTCGATCTGCAGGGTGAGGTTGTCCTGGGTGATCACCGGCTGCGGCGGGAAGGACACGACCCGCTCACGCAGGTCCACCTTCGCGCGGACACGGTCGGCGAACGGGACGAGGAATGTGAGCTGACCGGACACGGTGCGCGAGTAGCGTCCGAGCCGTTCGATCACCGCCGCCTCGGCCTGCGGAACGAGGGCGATCGATTTGAAGACCACCACCACGACCAGCAGGACGAGGACAGCGGCCACGATCAAGGCAACCATTGCTAGGGACCCTTCCAGACGACGGCGGTCGCGCCGTCGATCTTCATCACATAGACGGTCACGCCGGCGTCGTAGACTTCGGTCGGGTCCAGCGGTCGTGCGGTCCAGACCTCACCGCCGAGCTTCACCTGACCCGAATGCGCCGCGACCTGTTCGAGGACGAGCGCCGACTTCCCCGGCAGCGCATCGACATTGGTCGGAATCGGGGGCGGGGAACCGAATTTGCGGCGCAGCACCGGCCGCACCCCGAGGAACAGCACGCCCGCGACCGCACCGAACACCAGCGCGTCGCCCCACAGCGGTAGGTCCGCGGCGGCGCTGATGCCCGCGGTGCCCAGCGCGGCGACACCGAGCATGAGCAGGGTGAGATCCCCGGTGAGCATTTCCGCCGCCGCGAGGACGATGCCCGCGATCAGCCAGACTATTGCGGCCACCATCCCAGACTAGCCGCGATAACGGCTTTCTGGGCGGCCTCGCCGACCCCGGCCGCGATCATGGGGTCCAACCGCTTTCGCGCGCCGCTACCGCCGCCGGCCTGCCCGCGCCTCTAAGCTCGGCCGGGTGAGTGGGCGTGACATGTACGGCGGCGACATCTATTCCGGACACCGGCGGACCAAGAAGACACCGGTGCCGAAGGTGAGCGCCGACCGGGATCTGGTCGTGGAGGACGCGGCGAGCGGATTCTGCGGCGCGGTAGTCGGTTTCGATCGCAGCTACGACGGCGACTTCGTCAAACTCGAGGACGGGCGCGGCGCGGTCCGGCTGTTCGCGCTGCGCGAGGCGGCCTTCCTCATCGACGGCAAACCGGTCACGCTGGTACGGCCGACGGCGACCGCGGCGGCCAAACAGCCGACCCGGTCGGCCTCCGGATCGACGCGGGTCGAGGGACTGCGCGCCCGGGTGGCCAGGACCAGTCGGATCTGGGTGGAGGGCGTGCACGACGCCGCCCTCGTCGAACGGGTCTGGGGTCACGACCTGCGAGTGGAGGGCGTCGTCGTCGAGCATCTGGAGGGGCTGGACAATCTCGGCGGCAAGCTGACCGAATTCGGGCCGGGCCCCGGCGCGCGGGTCGGCGTGCTGGTCGACCACCTGGTGACCGGTTCCAAGGAGACCCAGCTGACCACCGGCCTCGGCCCGCACGTCTTGGTGACCGGGCATCCGTTCATCGATGTGTGGCAGGCGGTGCGGCCCGCCGCGGTCGGTATCGAGGCCTGGCCGACTGTCCCGCGCGGCGAGGACTGGAAGACCGGGATCTGCGCGCGCCTGGGCTGGGGAACACCGCAAGAGGGGTGGCGGCGCGTCTACAACGCCGTCGACTCGTTCCGCGATCTGGAGGCGCCGCTGATCGGCGCGGTCGAACGGCTCATCGACTTCGTCACCGAGCCGGAATAAGTCCACCCGCAGGTCAGACAGGCCCTCAGTGCCCGCACACGATCCCGGGCAAACCTTTATGCTCGATGATTATGTGCTCTCCCAGTGCCACGCTGACGCTGTGGGCCGGCTCCTGGCTGGCCGGTACCAGCGCGCCCGACGACGTCCTGGAGGCACTGCACGCCTGGGCGGCACGACACACGCTGGCCGCGGGTGACCCGGTCACCGGCGGCCGCACCGACCTCCCGTGGACCTCGCGGGGCGAGTCCGTCGGCACCGGAGTCATGCCGCTGCTCAAGGTGATCCGCGAAGCGATGGCACCCGAGGGCGCGCACCTGCGCCTGGTCCTGCCCGCCCCCGGTGACGTGCGCGGGCTGCCGGTCGGCACCGCCTTCGCCGCCGACGCGATCGACGCCGAGGAGGGCCTGCTGCTCGGTGTCCCCGGCGAACAGGGCACCGGCTTGATCCCGCAGTGGGATGACGACGAGACGCTGCAATGGACCGTGTACAGCGTCGACATCCCGCACGTCACCGGGCCCGACATGTCGCTGGGCGAAGCCGAATACACGATGCGCGAGTCCGTCCGCGACGCCGCCGACGCGCTCATGCAACTGCACACCACCTCCGTCGGCACCGGCGACGCGGACCCGCGCGAGCAGATCGAAGCGCAGCTGGCAGCGTACTCCCGGCACGCCTATCCCGACTCGATCCCGTTGCGCGCCAAGCGCATTCTCGACACCGCCGACCATGTGGCCGCGATCCTCACCGTCGCCCAGCACGAGCCCGCGTCCGCGCCGACCTCGGCCAGCGCGATCGGCGCGCACGAGTCGCTGCTGCGGCCACTGTGGAACACCATCAGGGAAGCCCGGCTGGTGGCGGTACACGCCGCCGCCGGGCCCGCCCGCTAGCCGCGGTCAGCGCCGGTAGGGCTGCTGATACTGCGGCTGTCCCTGGTACGGCGCGTACTGCTGCGGATACGGCATCGGCTGCTGCGCCGGGTACGGCTGCGGATACTGCGCCTGCGGATACTGCGGCGGGTACGGCTGCTGTTGCGGGTACGGCTGCTGCTGCGGGTATCCGTGTGGCTGCTGGTACTGCTGCGGATACGGCTGCTGATACTGCTGCGGCGGCATCGGCTGGGGCGCACCGGCATTCGAGCCGCTGCTGAGCTTACGGATCACCACGACGGCGACGATCACCACGACGATGATCAGGATGGTGATCCACAGCCAATCGGGCAGGCCGATCCCGACGCTGGTTCCCCCGCCACCACCGCGGCGGGCCAGCACACCGTCCGGCATGTGGGCATGATTCATCGGGCCTCCCCCGTCTCGAACATCCACCTTCCCTCGAAGGTCTGCGCGCAGATGCTAGCGCAGCGGATATCCGAAGTGGCAAGCGCCGGTTCGGAATCCGTTCACCTCGCGCTCAGCGGCAATCGTGGGCGGGTGGGACGGCGCCCGGGGGAAAGAAGTCGATCCGGCTGGCCTCCGAGCGCGGCAGCAGGAAGGCGACCCCGCCCGCCCGATTCCAGGACTTCGGGAGCAGCAGGTACTGATTCCCCGACTGCAGAACGAGTTTGAGGCCGTCGTAGCGGAAGTGGTAGGCGGTATCGGGCGCGGGGCAGGTGAGTTCGGTGACGCCGGGAGCCGCCAGACCCAGGCGCTTGTCCGAATACACCGAGACACTGGGCTGGTCCGGGAACTGCGCGACCTGCTCGATCGCCCGTCCGGTGCCGACCGCCGCCGAATAGTCCGCGACCGCCCAGAACAAGCCGACCCCGACGAGCGCGAACACCGCACCCCACTCCCCCGCGGTGAGCACGTCCCCGACCGGTTCGGCACCACCGCGCGCGGCCCGCCGCAACCGCACCGCGGCGACGACCAGCACGACACCACCGACCAGACACAGCCCCGGCGCCCCGACCAGCGACCGCAGCGGGGTCGCGACAACGATGCTGACCAGTCCGGCGGCCACGAGCACACACCCGACCACCATGGTCACACCCACCAGCCGACGACGCTGCGCCTCACTCAGCCGCGGCACCACGAACTCCCGGAACACCCTGCGTCCCAGCAGATACAGCAGGAACAGACAGGCCCCGGCCGCGAGCGGAATGAACAGCGAATCCTGACTCCGCATCAGATAGTCCTGCGTCGTCAACCCGATCGTCGTCGAGTTCACGCCGAAGTAGTCGAAGAACCAGAAGGCGTGCGACCACCCGAAGAAGAACAGCAGCGCGGTCACCAACGTGGTCGGCGCGGCGAAATTGCGGACCATCGGACCGAGGCGGGACAGGCCGGTCTCGGCGGGCGGCGGGGCCGGGGCACCCGGGGCCGGGGTCGAGACCGGCGCGTCGGTCGTGGGGGCCGCCGCAGGCGCGTCCGAGGCGGGGACGGGGGTGGAGGTAGGGGCCTCCGTGGTGAGGGTGGGTCGCGGTACACCGTTTACCCGGTGTGTGCTGTTTCCGGGGTCGGCCGGGGTGGTGTCTGTGCTCATGTCGTCCTCCTTTGCCTCGCGGTTCAACCGCCGGACGGTGCCGGTGAGACTTCGGTGCCGCCGGTGTCCGCAGGGTCGTTCGGGGTGTCGTCTCCGAGGCGGGAGCTCGTGTTTCCAGCGGTCCCGCTGCCGTCGCCGGGCCCGCCACCCGAAGTCCCGGCGCCCGTTCCACCGGTCGTCCCCGAGCCGGGACCGGTTGTCTCGCCGCCGCTCGTACCCCCGCCGTTGCCAGCACTGCCGCCCGTCGAACCGTCGCCGCCGCTAGTGCCGCCGGCGGCCCCGCCTCCACTGGTCGTCCCGCCGGGCGTCTCGTCTCCCCCAGTCGTTCCCTCTCCGCCGGGCGTTCCGCCACCCCCAGCCGTTCCCTCCCCGCCGGGTGCTCCGCCTCCGCCGCTGCCCGCTGTTCCGTCACCGCCGGTCCCGCTACCTGCGCCACCACCACCGGTGGAACCGCCGCTGCCGGCCGGGCCTGCGCCACCGGTTCCGGTGCCGCCGTTGTCGTCGGTGGTCGGGCACGGCTCGCTGCCGGACAATTGCACCGTGACCGGGGTGCCGGGGTCGACGGATCCGTTGGACGGCGAGAGTCCGCTGAAGGTGCAGACGCGGGCGTCCGGGGTTCCCAGGACGAAGGAGAGCGCGAGGCAGGTCGGGTCGTGTCCGGCCTCCTGGCAGGCCGTGGCGACGGCGGCTTCGATCCGTCCCTTCAGCTCCGGGGTGAACGGGCTGCCGATTTCGGTGAAGGACGGGATCTTGACCGGGGAACCCTTCGCCTGGTTGCCACCGGGCTTCTTCGCAGGCGCCGGGCCGCCGCCGGGAGGCCGG
>NZ_JBCGFB010000100.1:0-22144 GCF_038752175.1 Nocardia sp. No.11
CGTTACGCGGCTGGGCCGTGGTGCGTCCGGACCGTTGCGCCCCGGCCACCGGCACGGCGCTCGACGGCGGCGCGCTCGCTACGGGGGCGGTGCCGCAGACGGCGCAGTAGCCGTCCTCGACGGCGCCGCCGCACCCCGGTTCACTACATGTCATGCTGTCCGCCCCGCTTTCTCCCCGATGATCGAACGATAGTCGGCGACCGCCCGGGTGACAGCGGCCAGATCGCAGGGTGTCCGGCCGAGCAGCCCGGCGGCGATGCGATCGGCGGCGAGGACGTCGCGGTCCTCGCTCACCCCGAGCCGGGACGCCTTGGCCCGGTAGGCCGTCAACCGGCCGCGGAGTTCGGCGCGCCGGTCCAGCAGTCCGCGCGCCAATTCCTTTCGCCGCGTTGCCGTGTCGACGGCGTGGTTGGTACGGGCCCGCAGCGCGAGCAGGTGCTCGACCGTCGGCCTGGTCGGTTGCGGGCCGAGGCTGTCGAGTGCGGCGAGCAGCCGCGCGGCCGGTTCCCCGCCACCGGGCAGCTCGCCGGTCGCGACCTTGTGCGCGGCCTGCGCGGCGGTCTCGTCGGCCTGGTGTTGCAGCGCGTCCAGATCGGCCAGCCGGGCCCGCAGCTGGGCGACCGCGCCGGGCAGGTCGGCGGCGANGGTCGCGACCTTGTGCGCGGCCTGCGCGGCGGTCTCGTCGGCCTGGTGTTGCAGCGCGTCCAGATCGGCCAGCCGGGCCCGCAGCTGGGCGACCGCGCCGGGCAGGTCGGCGGCGACCGCGAGATGTTCGGCGTGCCGGGCGGATTCGGTCTCGATCAGCGCGGTGAGCGAGGCGAGCGCGGCGGCGATCTCCCCCGGGCGGAATCCCAGCGGGTCGGTGCCCGCGCGGCTCAGCAAGGTCGTCAGCGGTTCGGCGGCGGCGTCGAGCGCGCCGTGCGCCTGTTCGACGCGCTGTTGCAGCGGAGCGAGGGCGCCGAGCACCTGCCGGTCGACCGACTCGATCTCCTCGGCGAAGGGCGCGACGAACGCGAACGCGGCCCGCATCCGGTCCAGCGAATCGGCGATGCCGACCGTCACGAGGGTCTCCGCGGGTCCGGTGAGTCCGCGCTGCGCCAACGGGATCGGGATCCGGGCGACCTCGTGTGGTCGTCCCCGCAGCAGTTCGGTGAGCCGACCCCGCGCGCGGTCGTCGACCTTGCCGCGACCGCCGCGGATCGTCTCGGCCTCGGACAGGATCGCGCGCACTCGGCCCAGGTCCTCCCACAGTTCGCCGAGCGCCTTCTCCACCGGCACCCAGCGACGCGCGGTCTCCCCTGTCGGCGGGTACCGGCGCACCAGGACCAGTCCGGGATGGCGGTCCAGCTCCAGCAGGGTGGTGCTCACCTGCGCCAGTTCCGCGGTGCGCGCGGCCAGTTCACGATCGATCTCGGCGAGGCCGAGCATCGGCCAGGTCATCCGACGTACCGGGGCACGGGCGGGCCCGGTGACGGACCGAGCACCCCCAGGTGCTGCTGGTAGATCCGCTGCCAGGTGCCGTCGTTGCGGGTCCGATCGAGCACGCCGTTGACGAACCGGACCAGGTCGCTGCTGCCCTTGGGCACGCCGACCGCGTAGGCGCCGGTGCCGATCTCGTCGCCGACCAGTTCCAGATTGCGGTCCTGGGCGACCAAACCGGCCAGGATCGGCTCGTCACCACTGATGGCGTCGACGGTGCCCTGCTGCAGGGCGACCAGGCAGTCGGTCCAGTTGGTCACGCCGAGCACGGACGGCGGTTCGGGCAGCGCGAACAGCGGCGCGGCCGCGGTCGTGCCCTTGGTGACGCACACGCGCTTGCCTGCGAGCCCGGCGGCGTTCGTGATGCCAGTGCCCTTCGGGGCCGCGATGCGTTGTGCCGCACGGTAGTACACGCTGGAGAAATCGACATCGCGCCGGCGTTCGCAGGTGGCGGAGAAGGTACGCACGATCATGTCGACCTTCTTGTCCTGCAGCAGCGGGATCCGGTCGGCCGCGGCGACGGAACGCAGTTCGATCTTGTCCGGATCACCGAACAGATCGCGCGCGATCTCCCTGGCCAGGTCGATGTCGAAGCCCTCCAGCCGTCCGGTGGACGGATTGCGGAAGCCGAACATGTAGGTGTTCTGATCGACGCCGACCCGCAGCCTGCCGTTGGCGACGATCGCCGCCATCGACGAACCCGCGGGCATCGCGCCGGGACGCGGTTGCGCGGTGGGGGCCAGGGTCGCCTCGGTGTCGCAGGATCCCGTGCCCTCCGCGGTGGGGGCCGAGGTGATGGCTTCGGCGCCGGGGATCGGCGGGGCGACGGCGGTGGCCGGAATGGTCGACGGGTCCGGCGCGTCACCGCAGCCCGCGACCAGGACGACCGCCGCGGCCAGCGCCGCGGCCAGCAGAGGACGCCGGGTACTCACAGGAACTCCTTCAGTCGGGGCCACAGGCCGGTGACCACCGCGCCCGCCGCGGCCAGCAGCAGGATCAGCGTGCCGAACGGGCTGAGAGTGAAGGTGGTTCCGGCGGCGTCGACGCCGTCGCGCAGGTCGGTGCGGGCCTGCGCGAGCGCGTCGCGCAGTTCCCGGTCCAGGCGGGCGAAGCTGGTCGCCGAGCTGTCGGCACCGGTGCCGATGGCCTGGGTGACCGCCCCGGCGTAGTCGGCCTTCTCGTAGGCGGTGCGCTGGGCATTGTGGCCCGCGTTCCAATTGGTCAGGGCCCGGCTCGCTTCGGAGTCACCCGCGCCCGCGGCGGTGAGCCGCTGTTCGAGGTCACGGGTGTGGGTGTGGAACGCGTTCTCCGGCGCGGTGATGTCGCCGCGGGTGATCAGGGCCAGGGTCTCGTCGGTGCGGGCCTGCTGGGCCAGGATGCGCGCGCTCGCCAGGTTCTCCACCCGCGCCCCGGCCCCGGTATCTCCGGTTTCGAGCAGTTGCGCGGCGGTGACGGTGGCCCCGGTCGACCACACCAGGGCGAGCAGCGCGGCCGAGGCGGCCAGGGCCACACCGGGATTCACCCACCGGTTGGTACGGCGCAGCAGCAGCACCGAACCGGCACCGCAGGCCGCCAGCACCAGCAACAGCAACACGATCGAGGTCCACGGCGGCGCGCCGATCCGGTGCTGGTCCTCGCGGACGGCGGCGAAGCGCGCCTTGTTCAGCTGTTCGGCGTTGGGCAGCAACGAGGTCTGCATGAGGTCGGAGGCTTGCCGCAGATACGCCGAGCCGACCGGGAAACCCTGACGATTGTTGGCGCGCGCGGTCTCCACCAGGCCGGTGTAGGTGGGCAGATCGGCGGCGATGCGGGCCACGATCGCCCTGGTCTGAGCGTCGGTAGCGCCGGCGGTCGCTTCCGCCAGCGCGGCGGCGGCTTCGGCGAGGGACTGCTCGTAGGTGTCACGCACCTGGGGCGATTCGACACCGCCGGACAGGAACGCCGTCGCAGCACCGGCGTCGGCGGCAGAGAGCGAGACGTAGAGGCTCTGCGCCGCGAACGCCAGCGGCTCGGTGCGGTCGAGTACCTGCTCGGTACGGCCGATCTTCGCGTCGAGCTGCTGTCCCACAATCGATCCGGCGATCAGGCAGGCCACCGTGGTCACCACGAGTACCGCACCGATCACACCCGGTGTCGTCGCGGCGAAACGCCGCAGCCACATCCCCGCGTCTCGGATG
Source organism: Nocardia sp. No.11 (assembly GCF_038752175.1). NCBI lineage: Bacteria > Bacillati > Actinomycetota > Actinomycetes > Mycobacteriales > Nocardiaceae > Nocardia > Nocardia sp. No.11. The sequence goes on from NZ_JBCGFB010000100.1 coordinate 3,657, forward strand.
GTCGCCGGTAGGCGAGATCCCACACCGTCCTCCTTCGTCTCCCCGGGCGGTGTCCTCGATCGCGATAGTACGGGAGGCGCTGGGAATTCGCCCGGGTGACCGAAACCCGCTCCGCACAACCGGATCGGGCATCGATCACCGTGACGAAAAGCAACGGGGTCCGTCACCGGGAAGTGACGGACCCCGTTCGGGATCGGGTGGCGCCGCGGATCAGGCGCCGGCGACCTTCTCGCCCGGCGCGACCGTGGTGCCGGTCTTGCTGAACCGCAGGACGCCGTCCTCGATCGGCGCCTTGTGCATCAGCGTGCGGTCGCGGTAGTAGTTGTTGACCAGCTTCCAGGCGCCCCTGGCACCCTGACGCGGCATCGCGTCGTTGCCGCGCTGGATGTAGCCCGAGGTCAGGGCGCCGCCCATCAGCGACTCGTCGGCGATGTCCTCGGGGTTGGCGTGCACCTCGAAGGTGGTGTAGCCGCGGTCGCGCATGATGTTGAGCACGCGGCACAGGTACGCGGCGGCGAGGTCGGCCTTGAGCGTCCAGGACGCGTTGGTGTAGCCGATGATCATCAGGAAGTTCGGGATGTCGGAGTACAAGACGCTCTTGTAGGCGACCGTCTCGTTGAACTTCACCGGCTCGTCGTCGATCGACAGGGTGATGCCGCCGAGCATCTGCACGTTCAGGCCGGTGGCGGTGACGATGATGTCGGCCTCGAGCTCCTGACCCGACTCGGTCAGGATGCCCTTCTCGGTGAACTTGGCGATCTTGTCGGTGACGATGTCGGCCTTGCCGCTCTTGAGCACCTTGAAAAGGTCACCGTTGGGCACCACGCACAGGCGCTGATCCCACGGGTTGTAGCTCGGGGTGAAGTGGCGCAGGTCCACGTTCTTGCCGACCTGCAGGCGCACCTGGGCCAGCATCAGCTTCTTGGCCAGCTCCGGGTTGGTGCGCGAGAGCTGGAAGCTGGCGCGCTGCAGGGCGATGTTGCGGGCGCGGCCGATCTTGTAGGCGATCTGGTCGGGCACCCGGGACTTCTTCAGACCGATGGCGACCGGGTCGTCCGAAGGCAGCGCCTGGATCCAGGTGGGCGAGCGCTGCAGCATGGTGACGTGCGCGGCGTCGTCGGCCATCGACGGGATCAGCGTGATCGCGGTGGCGCCGGAACCGATGACCACGACCTTCTTACCCGTGTAGTCCAGGTCCTCGGGCCAGTGCTGCGGGTGCACGATCCGGCCCTGGAAGTCGTCCTGGCCGGGGAAGGTGGGCTGGTAGCCCTCGTCGTAGTTGTAGTAGCCGCTGGCACCGACGAGGAAGTTGGCGGTCCAGGTCTCGGTCTCGCCGGTGGCCTCGATCAGGGCGGTGACGGTCCACAGCGCGGCGGCGCGGTCGAAGTCGGCGGTGACGACCTTGCGACCGAAGGTGATGTGGTCGGTGACGCCGTATTCCTTGGCGGTGTCCTCCACGTAGCGACGGATGCTGGCGCCGTCGGCGAGCACCTTGGTGCCGATCCACGGCCGGAAGCCGAAACCGAAGGTCAGCATGTCCGAGTCGGAGCGGATGCCGGGGTACTTGAACAGGTCCCAGGTGCCACCGATGTTCTCGCGGCGCTCCAGGATCGCGTAGCTGCGTCCGGTCTGCTCGCGGGTGAGGTGACAAGCCGTGCCGATTCCGGACAGGCCAGCGCCGATGATCAGTACGTCGACATGCCGCGTCATTGAGGAAACTCGTTTCGTAGGGTCGTCGCCGCCCGAGCACCGTCGCCCGAGCCTCCGTCGAGGTTACGTGTTTCACACGGTTACGTCTAGTTCGGCTGGGCCGCGTCGTGGCGTGTCGGGGGTTGCGCGCACGGTGATCGGAATCCGTGACGTCACCGGCTTCGCCGGTCAGAGTCGAGGACGATTCCTCTCACTACGACGAAAGGCGGACATGACCGAGCGCGGACTGTCGTTCCACTGGTTCCTGCCCACATACGGCGATTCGCGCGGGCTGGTCGCCGGCGGACACGGCAGCTTCATGTCCGGTAACCGCCCGGCCACCCTGCGCTACCTCGCTCAGCTCACCGCGGCGGCCGAGGACAACGGTTTCGAGGGCGTGCTGACCCCCACCGGCGCGTGGTGCGAGGACGCCTGGCTGACCACCGCGATGCTGGTGCAGACCAGCGAGACGCTCAAGTTCCTGGTGGCGTTGCGCCCCGGCCTGACCAGCCCCACGCTGGCGGCCCAGATGGCGGCGACCTTCCAGCGCCATTCCGGCGGCAGGCTGCTGCTCAATGTCGTCACCGGTGGCGAGCCGCGCGAGCAGCAGGCCTACGGCGACTTCCTCGACAAGGCCCAGCGCTACGCCCGCACCGGCGAGTTCCTGCACATCGTGCGCGAGCTGTGGGAGTCGACCGAGCCGGTCAGTTTCACCGGTGAGCATCTCCAGGTGCGCGACGCGCTGCTCAGCTCCCGGCCCGACCCGATTCCGCCGGTCTTCTTCGGTGGTTCCTCCGGTCCGGCGGGGCCGATCGCGGCACGCTACGCCGACACCTATCTGACCTGGGGCGAGCCGCTGGACGCGGTCGCCGCGAAGCTGGACTGGATCCGCGGGCTGGCCGCGATCGAGGGCCGCACTGTCGACTTCGGCCTGCGCATCCACGTGATCAGCCGCGATACCGCCGCCGAGGCGTGGGCCGAGGCCGACCGGTTGCTGTCGGGGATCGCGCCGGGCGAGATCGAGCGAGTGCAGGCGAGCCTGGCCAAGAGCGAGTCCGAGGGCCAGCGCCGGATGGCACAGCTGCACAACGGCCGCACCGACGGCCTGGAGATCGCGCCCAACCTGTGGGCCGGTGTCGGGCTGGTCCGCGGCGGCGCGGGGACCGCGCTCGTCGGCTCGCACGCGGAGGTGGCCGAGCGGCTGCTCGAGTACGCCGCGCTCGGGATCGACCAGTTCATCCTGTCCGGGTACCCGCACCTGGAGGAGGCGTACTGGTTCGGTGAGGGTGTGCTGCCGATCCTGGAGCGCCAGGGCCGCTGGCGGCATCCGTCCCGGCCCGCCGCGGTGCCGGTGGTGGCACCGTTCACCGCGGCGGCCAGCAGCTGAGGCAGCGCGCTCAGCGCGCCGCGCCGAACCAGCGCGGCAGGTGGACCAGCAGTTCCCGCTGGTCCACCCCCGCCCAGGCGACGTGGCCGTCGGGCCGCAGCAGCACCGCGGGGACGTCGAGTTCCTCGCTCACGTCCACGACATGGTCGACCCGATCGGCCCAGCCCGCCACCGACAGCAGGCCGGTCTGGTCCAGCAGCAGCCCGCGCCCGGCGTGCAGGCGGTCGTAGAGGCGGCCGCCCGTCAGCGTGATGTCGCGCAGGCGCTTGCCGACCAGCTCGTGGCCGTCGCCGAAGTCGTAGCGGATGCCGATCGCGACGATCTTCTCGATCAGGTACCGGTTCACCTCCTCGAACTCCATCAATTCCGCCAGCAGCCTGCGCGCGGCCTGCGCGCCCGGTTCGAGCGAGACCAGTTCCATCTGCGCGCGAGTGTTGTCCAGGACGTCCGCGGCCACCGGGCGCCGTTCGGTCTCGTAGCTGTCGAGCAGGCCCTCCGGCGCCCAGCCTGCGATCTGCGCGGCCAGCTTCCAGCCGAGGTTGAACGCGTCCTGGAGACCCAGATTCAGGCCCTGTCCGCCCATCGGCGGATGGATGTGGGCGGCATCGCCCGCCAGCAGCACCCGGCCGACGCGATAGCTGTCGGCCAACCGGGTGGCGTCACCGAAGCGCGACAGCCAGCGCGGTGCGTGCGCGCCGAGGTCGGTGCCCGCGGTGGCCACCAGCTGCCGACGCAGCTCCTCGAACGTCGGCGCGACGGTGCGATCGGCGGCGACCTCGGCCGCGGGCACCACGACGCGATACACGCCGTCGCCGAGCGGCATGGCGCCGAAACGCAGCTGGGTCTTGCGCACCTCGGCGTTCACGGTGGCCAGCGTCTCCGGCGACGCGGTCAGCCGCATCTCGCCCAGAAGGGTGTCGACCCGGCTCGGTTCGCCGGGGAAGCCGACCCCGAGCAGCTTGCGCACGGTGCTGCGGCCGCCGTCGCAGCCGACGAGATAGCGCGAGCGCAACCGCGTGCCGTCGGCCAGCTCGACGGCGATCCCGTCGTCGTCCTGCGTCAGCCCGACCACCTCGGCGCCGCGCCGGATCTCCACGCCGAGGGTGACGGCGTGCTCGGTCAGCAGGCGTTCGGTGACCGTCTGCGGGAGGCCGAGCACGTACGGATGGCTGGTGTCGAGCCCGGCGGGCTGGGGTTTCGCGATCCCGGCGAAGAAGCCGCCGAGCGGGTGCGGTGTCCCGGCGGCGAGAAATCGGTCCAGCAGACCGCGCTGCCCCAGCACCTCGAGACTGCGGGCGTGCAATCCCATGGCGCGCACCACCGGGGTCGGTGCCGGTTCCCGGTCCAGGACGAGTGCGCGCACCCCGTGCAGCCGCAGCTCGCTCGCCAGCATCACCCCGGTCGGTCCGCCGCCCGCAACGATCACGTCGATCATCAAATGCCCCTCGTTTGTGCTGGTCATGGCTTCGGCAGGCGATTGTGCAGGACGACCGGGGTCTTGCCGCAAGCCCCGGTGTGCGCTATACATTGAGAGTGGCAAGGAGTGGTTTCCCCTCCTTGCCATTGGTTTGTCCGCACCCCGGCGGTCTCGCCGGAACCGCCGCGATCCCCCTCACCCGCCGACAGCGACGGATCGACCAGGCCGCCGGAATGGCAGTCGATGCATCTTTGCGGTCACTGCTGGTGACTGTGGATTCCTCGTCCGGGAATCCGCGAATGCGGCCGGGACCTGGCCCGTCCGCGCATACTCCGGAACCGCCATACTTCCTGCCTTGCCTGCGGTGATGCACTCCGCGCATCGCACAATCGCACTCCCCCAAGCGTTTTCGGCAGTGAGTGCACGCGGGGTTCCACGTGAATCAGCCCGTCAGCGCGGTGTTCGGGTCGATCCCGATACGCTCGGCTCGTGAGCCTCACCGTCGGTTTCGATCTGGACATGACCCTCATCGATTCGCGCCCCGGGGTCGCCGTCGCGATCGACACCCTGGCGCGGGAATTCGACCTGCCGATGGTGGGCAGCCACTTCGCCGACCATCTGGGACCGCCGCTGGCCACGCTGCTCGCCGACGCGGGCGCGCCCGACGACCTGATCCCCCATTTGGTCACCCGGTTCCGCGCGCTCTACCCCGACGTCGTCCCGCACATCCCCGCCCTGCCCGGCGCGGCCGCGGCGCTCGACGCCGTGCGCGCGGGCGGCGGACGGACACTGGTGGTCACCGGCAAGTTCGAGCCGAACGCCCGGCTGCACATCGACCACCTCGGCTGGCGGATCGACCTGCTCGCCGGCGATCTGTGGTCCACCGGCAAGGCCGAGGTCCTGCGGGCCGAATCCGCCGCGGTCTTCGTCGGCGACCACGCCGGCGACATGCGCGGCGCGAAAGCCGCCGACGTCCTGGCCGTCGGTGTGACGACCGGCCCCTACGACGCCGACGGGTTGCGGGCCGCGGGCGCCGATGTCGTCCTCGACGACCTCACCCAGTTCCCCGAGTGGCTGGCCGGTTACGCCGCCGGTCGCGGCTAGGACACCGGAAACCTTTGCGCGGGTGGATTTCCGGTCCGGAACCCCGGCGTGGCCCCGGCCGTTGTCGTGGCATGTCGACGGACCCCTACTGGAATCACAACACGCACTACCACCCCTGGATCCTCGATCAGGTCCCGGCCGATGCCCGCACCGCGCTCGACGTCGGGTGCGGCGACGGCCTGCTCGCCCGTAAGCTGGCCACCCGCTGCGACGCCGTGCTCGGTGTCGATATCGACGACAAGGTCATCGCCACCGCCCCGCCCGCCCCGAACGTGCATCTCGAACAGGCCGACTTCCGCGAACTCGACGACACCTTCGACATGGTCACCGCCGTCGCCACCCTGCACCACGTCCCCGTCCGCGACGGCATCGCCGCACTGCGCCATCTGGTCGCGCCGGGCGGCACGCTCGCGGTCGTCGGCCTCTGGAAGATGCACCCCCTCACCGACTTCCACTACCTGCCGCTGCTGCCCGCGATCCGCGGCCTGGACTGGTGGCGTCGTGGCTCGCGGGGCGGCCCGGCGGCCGCGGTCCGCGACCCGGCGGAGACGCTGTCCGAGATCCGAGCGGTGACCGGCGAATTGCTGCCCGGCGCGCAGATCCGCCGACGTCTGATGTGGCGCTACACCTTGGTCTGGCACAAGCCGCGCCGGCCCGGGGTCAGCGGCCACGGGACCTGAGCGCGACGGTTGACGGTGCGCCCGCGCCGGGTGATACAGTCCGGCGCAGTTTTTGTACGGGGAGGGTTTCGCACAGCGTGACGATGAATCGCACCAGATGGATCGTGGCCGGGATCTGCGCCGTGGTCGTCGCCATCGTCGCCGTGATCGTGGTGGTCGTGGTGACCAGGGACGCGAATCCACGCGACTACGTGGCCGAGCGCTATCAGCGGGCCCGCCAGCTCGATCAGGTCAACGACGGCATCGCGTTCACCGCCGCCGCCGCGCCCGCCGCCGTGGCCGCCGCGATCGCGAAGGCCACCGACCCCCGCGATCGCCGCAACACCGGCGACAACCACTACCTGCGCTTCGACAAGGACCTCGTCGCGGTCTCGCCGCACGCGGGCGGTTCGCTGGTGCTGGTCGACAGCCTCGCCAACGGCACCCGCCGCCACCACTCGCACACCAGCACCTACGGCTGGACCAGCGGCTCCGCGGCGGGCGACTTCCGCGGCGGCGGCAGCGACCAGGGCGGCAAGTAGTACATCGTCATTCAGCACAGGAGGACACATATGCTCGCCGACCTGGCGGCGGACGCGGGCGCCGCGCTCGCCTACTCCGCGGTGGGAATCGTGTTGATGGCCGTCGGTTTCGGCGTCGTCGACCTGCTCACCCCCGGTGATCTGCGCGCCCAGATCTGGCTCGAGCGCAACCGCAACGCCGCGATCCTGCTCGCCTCGAACCTGTTCGGAGTCGGGATCATCGTGGCCACCGCCATCTGGACCTCCGAGGGCAAGATCCTGCAGGCGCTGCTGGCGAGCGCGATCTACGGGGTGATCGGCCTGGCCGCGATGACGCTGGCCTTCGTGCTGCTCGACGCGCTCACCCCCGGCGATTTCCGCGCCGTCGTCGCCGATCCGGAACCGCATCCGGCGGTGTGGGTCACGGCATCGGCGCACGTCGCGGTCGCGCTGGTGGTGGCCGCGGGCCTGACCTGATGCCGGTGCACCGCCTGGCCAGGGCGGCGCTGCTGGCGACCGTGTTCGTCTGCGCCGCCTGCGGCCTGGTGTACGAGCTGTCGCTGGTCACCCTCGGCAGCTACCTGATCGGCGACACCGCGGCGCAGGCCTCCATCACCCTGAGTGTGATGGTGTGCGCGATGGGCGTCGGCGCGCTCGCGGCGAAACCGTTGCGCCGCCACGCCGCCGCCGCGTTCGTGGCGGTCGAGCTGGCGCTGGCCGTGATCGGTGGACTGTCGGTGGCGGCGCTGTACGCCAGTTACGCCTGGCTCAATGTCTACACCGGCACCCTGGTGCTGGCCGCGGCGGTGATCGGCATGCTGATCGGAGCCGAGATCCCGCTGCTGATGGAGTTGCTGCAGCAGATCCGCAGACAGGAGGCCAGCGGCGCGGTCGCCGATCTGTTCGCCGCCGACTATGTCGGTGCGCTGCTGGGCGGGCTGGCGTTTCCGTTCCTGCTGCTCCCGGTGTTCGGGCAGATCCGGGGCAGCCTCGTGGTCGGCGTCGTGAACGCCGCGGCCGGATCGGCCCTGGCGTTCTTCTTCTTCCGCGCGCAGATGACCCGCGCGGCCCGGCGCGTGCTGGTCGGCGCGACCGTGGTCGTCGCGGGCGGGCTCGCGAGCACCTATCTCTACGCCGATCGGTTCGAGGCCACCGCCCAGCAGGCCCTGTTCGCGCATCCGATCGTGTGGCAGACCCGCACGCCGTACCAGCAGATCGTGCTCACCGAGTCGTTCTCCCCGTTCGGCACCACCGATACCCGCCTCTATCTCAACGGTGGTCTGCAGTTCTCCTCGGTCGACGAGTACCGCTATCACGAGGCGCTGGTACATCCGGTGCTGGCGGGATCGCATCGCTCGGTGCTGGTCCTCGGCGGCGGTGACGGCCTGGCCCTGCGCGAGATCCTGCGCTATCCCGACGTCGCCGAGGTGACGCTGGTCGAGCTCGATCCGGCGATGATCGACCTCGCCCGCGCAGACGAGCGCCTCACCGTGCTCAACCAGCATTCCTTCGACGACCCCAGGGTTCGGGTGATCACCGCGGACGCGTTCACCTGGTTGCGCGGCGCCCCCGGGCTTTTCGACGCGGTGATCGTCGACCTGCCCGACCCGGACCAGACCTCGGTGGCCAAGCTGTACTCGCAGGAGTTCTACGCGATGACCGCGAACGTGCTGGCCCCCGGCGCCCGCCTGGTGGTGCAGTCCGGCTCGCCGTTCTTCGCGCCGCGCTCGTTCTGGACCATCGACGCCACCGTGCGCGCGGCCGGGCTGCGCACGACGCCCTACCACGTGGACGTGCCGAGTTTCGGTGATTGGGGCTTCGTGCTCGCCGCGGCGGGGCAGAGCCCGGCCCCGGCCCTGAGCTCCCCTGCGCCGCTGCGTTCCCTCGACGACCGCACCCTCGCCGCCGCCACGGTGTTCCCGCCGGATCGCCGCGCGGCCGACCCGCAGGTCTCGACTCTCATGCGCCCGGTGATCCTGGATCTGCAGCGCCAGGAATGGCGCTGACCTCAGGCCGTCCCGGCGCAGGCCAAGTGAGTGCCGACGACAGCCAGGCCCAGCACGGCCACGACCGCCGACAGGGCGGGCACAGGCTCACGGATCAGGCGCTCCCCCGCACGTCGTAGCGCCGCCGTCAGCCGGTCGAGCCGACGCCCCACCGGCACGGGGTCACCGGGTTTCCCCCGCGCTGCGCGCCGGAGGAGGCCGACCAGGGCGAGGACGAGCGCGGTGATCAGCATCGTCTTCCCTTCCCGCTCATCGGGTTCCGGCCGGCGCGGCGACGGCAGCGGTTCGCCGCCCGCCGGGCGCGGTGACGACGCCGACGGCGATCAGGCTGTCGGCGGTTTCGCGGATGGTGTCCGCGATCGGGCGCATCGTCCAGCCCAGTTCGCGGCGGGCCTTGTCGGCGCTGACGTTCTCGGTGCGGCCGAGCACCGGGAGGGTCAGCCGTACGCCCTTGTCGAACACCGCGACCAGCCGGACCAGCCAGTTCGGCAGCACCCGGGTCGGCACCCGGAAGCCCTGCGCGGCGAAATCGCGGGCCAGCATCGTGGCCAGCTCCCCCATCCACAGCGGCTCGGCCGCGCAGATGTACCGATTGCCCGCCGCCGCGGGCACTTCCATCGCGAGCCGGTGGGCGATCGCGAGGTCGCGCACATCGACCGGCGTCCAGCCGGTGCGCACCGAACCGGGCACATCGCGATTCAGCAGCCGGCGGATCGGCTCGTGCGAGGTGCTGGTCGTCGCGTCGAGCAGCGGGCCGAGCACCATGCCGGGATTCACGGCGACGAGTTCGAGTGCGCCACCGAGTGATTCGACGTAGTCCCAGGCGGCGCGTTCGGCGAGGGTCTTGCTCTTCTGATATGCGGGGATCCGGTCCACGACCGACCAGTCGGCCTCGGTGCGGACGGCGTCGTCATCGTGACCGTAGGCCACCGCGGCGACCGAGGAGGTGAGGACGACGCGGCGCACCCCGGCCGCCGCGGCGGCGCGCAGCACCCGCAGGGTGCCGTCGACGGCGGGCTCGATCAGCGCCTGCTCGTCGTCCGGGGGCGCGGCCGGGAAGGGCGAGGCGACGTGCAGCACGGTGTCGCAGCCCGCCACCGCCTCCGCCCAGCCCGCGTCGTCGTCGAGCGTGGCGGCGACGAACTCGAGCGCACCGCCGGTGCGGCGGGCGAGGTCGGTCAGGTGCGCGCGTTGGGCGTGCGCGTCGAGGTCTCGCACGGAGCCGCGGACGGCGTAACCGTGGTCGAGCAGTTCGGCGATGCAGTGGCCGGCCACGAAACCCGTCGCGCCGGTGACCAATACCCGAGTGGTCATGGTGTTCACCCTTCGTCCTTCCAGGGACGCCCGCCCATCTGAGCGGTGCTCAAATAATCTAAACACTGCATAGATTTCCTGTCCAGTGCCGATCTCCGCGAGCTTCTCGCTTACGCTCGGAGGGTGAAGCGCACCCGTTACCACCACGGCGACCTGCGGGCCACGCTGATGGACGCCTGCCTGCGCCTGATCGAGAGCGAGGGCCTGGCCGCGGTGAGCCTGCGCCGCGTCGCCCGCGAAGCCGGGGTCAGCAGCGGCGCGCCGTACCACCACTTCGCCGACCGCGCCGCGCTGCTGTCGGCGCTGTCGGTGGACGGCTTCCAGCAGCTCGCCGCCGACCTCGCCGCGACCAAGGCGGCGGCCACCTCTCCGCTGGACGCGCTCACCGCGCTGGCCGAGACCTACGTCCGGTTCTCCCGCGACCATCCGGCGCAATTCCGGCTGATGTTCCGCCCCGAGCTGTCCCAGCCGGAGAAACACCCCGATGCCCACGAGGCCGGTGACGACGCGTTCCAGATCCTCGCCGACACGGTCGCCGAGGCGGTCGCGGCGGGCGTGCTGCCCGCCGACCGCGCCGACACCCTGGCCGTGGCCTGGTGGGCACTGGGGCACGGACTGGCCTCGCTGTGGCTGGACGGGCATCTCGAGAAACGCAGCGAGCAGATGGGCACCAACGCGCCCGACCTCGTCGACGCGATCATGCGCTCCTTCACCGGCCTCATCGCCCCCCGGCCCACCGGCGCCTGACGCGCCGTCGCTTATTCCCTCGGCCGCACCCGCGCGCTCACCTACAGTGGGGTGCACCGTCATCCGTCGTGTGCCACCCGAGCAGGAGAGCCGATGTCTGCCACCGCGAAACTCGATCCCCTGGTCGAAGCGTTCGTCGACGCGCTCAACGCCCAGGACACCGACCGCTTCTACGGTGTGCTGACCGAGGACGCGACCATGTCCGACGACGGGGTCGAACGCGACCTCGCGCAGTGGACCGAGGCCGAGATCTTCAGCAGCAACGGCCACCTGGTCGTGGAATCGGTCGACGGTGACGGCCTCGAGCTCACCGCCGACTACACCAACAGCCGATGGGGCTCCCTGCGTACCACCTGGCGGTTCGTCCTGCGCGACGGACTGATCAGCCGATTCGAAACCGGACAGGCGTGAACGACGAACTCTTGCTGACCCCGCGCTACGGCGAGTCCTCCCTCGCCGATCTGCTTCCCTCCGTGCTGGCCTGCCTCGGCGTCGACGGCGAGACCGACCGACTCGGCCTGGATCTCGACGTCGACCACGTGTGCGTCCTGCTCGTCGACGGCCTCGGCGCGCAGGCGCTGGCCGCCAACGCCACGACGGCGCCGTTCCTGTCGGGCCTGCCGGAAGCCACCATGACCGCGGGCTTTCCGAGCACCACCGCCACCAGCCTGACCACCCTGGGCACCGGTCTGCCGCCGGGCGAGCACGGCATCGTCGGGTACCTGCTGCGGCTGCCGGAAGAGCAGCGGCTGTTCAACAGCCTGCGCTGGCAACTCAACGGCGCCGGCCCGAAGGTCGACGCCCTCGCCACGTTCCCGCCCGAGCGAATCCAGCCGCGGCCCACCGCCTTCCAGCGCGCCACCGCCGCCGGGATCGCCGCGATCCAGGTCGCGCCGGGGTATCAGGACGGCTCCGGCCTGACCAGGGCCGGCTGGCGTGGCGGCGATTTCCGGGCCACCTTCTCCGTCGGCGACCTGATCGACGGCGTCCTCGACGCTCTCGGCTCGGCACCGAAAACCCTGGTCTACACCTATCATTCGGAACTCGACACGACCGGGCACGCGCGCGGGCCCGCCTCGCGGGCCTGGCGATTCGAGCTCGGGCACGTCGACCGGATCGCCGCCGAACTGGCCGCGCGGCTGCCCGCCCGCACGGCGCTGATCGTCACCGCCGACCACGGCATGGTCGAACTCACCGAGCGGATCGACTTCGACACCCACCCGCACCTGTCCGCGGGCGTCGCCGAGCTCGCCGGGGAGCCCCGCGCCCGCCACGTCTACACCACCGACGGCGCGACCGCCGACGTGGCCGACACCTGGGCGGGCGTGCTCGGCGGCGACTTCCTGATCCGCACCCGGGCCGAGGCGATCGAGGCGGGCTGGTTCGGGCCGACGGTCACCACCGAATCCGCCTACCGGATCGGCGATCTGGTCGTCGTCGCGCGCGGGGAGGCCGGGGTGATCCGCTCCGCCGCCGAACCGCTGCAGTCGATGATGGTGGGCCATCACGGCTCGCTCACCGCCGCCGAGCTGCTGGTTCCGTTGCGGATCCACCGCGGCTGAGGCCGACCGCTTAGGCTGGAGGCCACTCGACGCGCACCCGCGCGGCGCGACCCTCAGGAGGAACCATGCACGCCACCACCCGAACCGGTGCCGTCGCCGTCGGCGTCGCGGTGCTGGCGGCACTGGCGAGTGGCTGCACCGAGGTCGAGCGGGTGCTCAACCAGGGTGGCGACACCTCGTGCCGCGACTACGTCAACCAGGAGCCCGACACCAAGCGGATCACCATCACCAAGGCGATCAAGCAGCGCAACGGCACCGACAACGAGCCCGCGGGCACCCTGGTCGACTCGATGATCGTGCAGGTCGACCTGCTGTGCGCGGGCCAGCGCAATATCGACACCCCGATCAAGAACGCCGATATCGCCGGGCTCTTCCTGAACAAGTAGCCGACGCCGGTGTCGTCAAGCCGCCACGACAGGGCATGCACCGGTGACCCGGTCGTCCGCCGGTAAACGGTACACACCGTGGTGGCGCAGCTGATAGACATGAAAGCGCCACCGACGAGCAGGGAGTTGAACGTGGGCGCACACGACGACCCGATCGCCGGATCGCCCCCGCCGGACCGGCTCTCGGACTATCGGGGCGCGCTCGAGAAGCAGTGGAACAAGCTGGCCGCGCCCTCGCGCCCGCTGCATCTGCCCCGTGACACCGGGCCGGTGCGCGCGGAGGTCGCCAAGTCCTGGCAGCGCTCGCTGCACACCGTGGACCCGGCACAGACTGTCGCCCCCGGCTTCAACGACATCAGCGACCGCTGGTCGGAGTCGCCGCTGCGCAGGCCGGTCACCGAACTCGCCGGGCAACTGCGCGGCATGGCCGAGGAATCCGGTTATCTCGCCGTCGTCAGTGACGAATCGGGCACCATCTTGTGGACTGCGGGCGATCGCACTCTGCGCCGCCAGGGTGAGCAGGTGAACTTCGCGCCCGGCGGGGTGTGGGACGAGAGTCATATGGGCACCAACGGCCTGTCGCTGGCGCTGCACGACGACAAGGCCGTGACCGTCTTCTCCGCCGAGCACCTGGTCGCGGCGCTGCACGGCTGGGTTTGCTATTCCGCGCCCATCCACGGCCCCGACGGCAGGCAGGTCGGGGTGCTCGATCTGTCCTCGACCTGGGAACGCTCGCACCCGATGGTGATGACCTCGGTCCGGGCGCTGGTGACCGCGGTGGAGACCATGTTGCGGGCCGAGGCGCCCGCTCCCGCGCCCGGTGTCCGGCTCGAATGCCTCGGCGCCGCACGGCTGTTGCGCGACGGCAGGCCGGTCCCGCTGCCGCCACGCCAGCTCGAGATCCTGGCCCTGCTGGCGCTCGAACCCGAGGGCTATACCCCCGAGCAGCTGCACGCCGCCGTCTACGGCGACCGATCGGTCTCGCTCAACACCCTCAAAGCCGATGTCTCGCATCTGCGGCGGGCCACCCGCGGCGAGATCGCCAACCGGCGCTACATGCTCACCGGTCCGGTGTCCTGCGACGCGGTCGACCTGCTCGCCGCGATCGAGGGCGGCGACCTCACCTCGGCGCTGTGGCTGTATCGCGGGCCGCTGCTACCCGGCTCCGATCTCCCCGGCGTCGAACAGTGGCGCGCGCATCTGGATGTGGGCATCCGCAACGCGGTGCTCCACAGCGATCGGGCCGAGCACGCCGTGGCCTTCGGCCAGCGCTGTCCCGGCGATGTCGCGGTGCACGAGCACGCGCTGCGCCTGCTGCCGCGAGACGACGTCCGCCGGGCCGTCGTCACCGCCCGCCTGTACACCGCGCGACAGGGCTGACCTGGGCGAACACGCTCACCAACCTCGTACCAACCTTCGCCGACCATAGTGTGTTCCACCACGCAGAGGTCGCGAGGAGCGAGACGCATGATCTACGGCAAGCCCGGATCGGATACCGGCATCGTCAGTTATGCCGCCCGATACGACAACTTCATCGGGGGTGACTGGGCCGCCCCCATCGAAGGCCGCTACTTCGACAACACCTCGCCGGTCGACGGCGAGACGTTCTGCGCGGTGGCCAGGTCCACGGCCGCCGATATCGACATGGCGCTCGAGGCCGCGCATCGTGCCACCGACCGCTGGGCCGCGACCCCGGTCGCCGAGCGCGCCGACATCCTCAACAAGATCGCCGACCGGATCGAGAACAGCATCGAACCGCTGGCGGTCGCCGAGACCTGGGACAACGGCAAGCCGGTCCGCGAAACCCTGGCCGCGGATCTCCCGCTGGCCGTGGATCACTTCCGCTACTTCGCCGGTGTGCTGCGCGCCCAGGAGGGCTCGATCTCGCAGATCGACCCCGACACCGTCGCCTACCACTTCCACGAGCCGCTCGGCGTGGTCGGCCAGATCATCCCGTGGAACTTCCCGATCCTGATGGCGGCTTGGAAGCTGGCCCCCGCGCTGGCCGCGGGCAACTGCGTGGTGATCAAACCCGCCGAGCAGACACCCGCCTCGCTGTTGCTGGTCGTCGAGCTGATCGCCGACCTGCTGCCGCCGGGAGTCCTCAACGTGGTCAACGGCTTCGGCGTGGAGGCGGGCAAACCGCTGGCGCAGAGCCCACGGGTGGCCAAGATCGCGTTCACCGGCGAGACCACGACCGGCAGGCTGGTCATGCAGTACGCGAGCGAGAACATCATCCCGGTCACCCTGGAGCTGGGTGGCAAGAGCCCGAACATCTTCCTGCCCGACGTGATGGCGGCCGACGACGACTACCTCGACAAGGCCGTCGAGGGCTTCGTGATGTTCGCCCTGAACCAGGGTGAGGTGTGCACGTGCCCGTCACGCGCGCTGATCCACTCGTCGATCTACGACGAATTCCTCGCCCGCTGCATCGCCCGCACCGAGGCCGTCGTGTCAGGTCATCCCCTCGATACCGAGACGATGATCGGCGCGCAGGCCGGCAACGACCAGTACGAGAAGATCCTGTCCTACCTGGACATCGGCAGAGCCGAAGGCGCCCGCGTGCTGACTGGAGGGGAAGCACGCAAGGTCGACGGCCTGCCGGGTGGGTACTACATCGAACCCACCATCTTCGAGGGTGAGAACACGATGCGGATCTTCCAGGAGGAGATCTTCGGACCCGTGGTCGCGGTGACCCGTTTCGACACCGTCGACGAGGCCATCCGCATCGCCAACGACACCCTCTACGGCCTCGGCGCGGGCGTGTGGACCCGCGATATCAACACCGCTCACCGACTCGGCCGCGGCATCAAGGCGGGCCGGGTCTGGACCAACTGCTACCACGCCTACCCCGCGCACGCCGCCTTCGGCGGGTACAAGAAGTCGGGATTCGGGCGGGAGAACCACGCCATGATGCTCGGGCACTACCAGCAGACCAAGAACCTGCTGGTCAGTTATTCCACGACGAAACTCGGGATGTTCTGATGCAGAACCGGATCCACCGTGTGGAGATCACCGAACGCGCCCAGACCCTGTTGCGCAGGCTGATCGAGGACAACGGCCCGGTGTTGTTCCGCCAGGCCGGCGAGGGCTGCGACGAGGACATCGCGCCGGTGTGCCTATCCGCCAAGCAGTTCCCGATCGAGAAGGCCGATGTCCTGCTGGGCAGGCTCAGCTGGCACACCGAGTTCTGGATCAGCCCCGAGCAGTTCGAATGCTGGAAGGACACCCACCTCACCGTCGACGCGGTGCGCGGGCAGGCCAGCGCCGAATCGCTGGAAGCGGGCCAGGGCATGCGCTTCGTGCTGCGCGCCCGGCAACTCACCGAGGCGGAGAACGCGGCACTGGCTGCCGCACCGCCCCCACGAACCGGCGCCGACCGCACGCTGTAGCGGCGCCACGGACCTGACCTGGTAGGACCTTCCCGGCGCTGCCAGGCCATGGCGAGCCCCCGCCGACTGGGCCATCGCGGCTCAGCCGGCGGGGCGAGCTCGCCGAATCCCCCGTGCCGGTCCGCCCCTAGCAAAGACGTTCCCGCACAAACCAAATCGCGTCTCGCTCAGCGAGACACGCAGGTCAAGACTGCAACGATTCCGTTACGTTATGGCGATGTTCTTAGCGAGACTCGGTGTTCGAACCCGGATTCTGGCGATCGCTCTCATCCCCAGTCTCACGCTGGTGGTGGTCGGCGTCGGAACGGCGGGCTACCTGGTCGACGAGAGCAACAAGGCCAAGACCTGGGCCTCGGAAATGCAAGCGGCCGTGCCCTACACGCGCGAGCTCATCGAGGCCGTCCAATCCGAACGCCAGCTCACCCTGGCCCACCTGGCCGGTGACGAGACCGCCCAGCTCGCCCTCGCGCCCGCCCGGGCCCGGCTCGATGCCGCCTTCCGGGGTCTGATCGAGGTCTCCGAGGGCATCCGCAAGGTCGACGATTCCAACATCGGCGACGACAAGGGCGGATTCAACACTCTCGGTACGCATCTGGCCGGGGTGCGCGGCGGCGCCGACGCGGGCCTGCTGCCCGCCTCCGACGCGTACATGTTCTACAACAAGCTGCTCGACGTGTTCACCCAGGGCACCAAGGTCGCCGAGCGCGCCGCCCCCGACGCCGTGGTCGCCGCGGGCGTGGGCGAGGGCATGCGCCTGCTCAACGCCGCCGAGGCGATGTCGCGCAGCAACGCCCTGGCGCTGTCGATGGTGGCCGCCGGTGGGCCCACCAGCATTCCGCTCGACGAGTTCGTCAAGCAGAGCGGCTTCTATCACAACGAAGTCGCCAACGTCGCCGCCGAACTCGACGAAGCCCAGCGCACCGCGATCACCGCGCTGATGTCGTCCTCGCAGTGGGGGCAACTGAGCGCGATGGAGTCGGCCCTCGTGCAGCGTTTCGCGGCGGCGGCCGCGCAGACCACCGGCAGCTCGAGCACCTCGACCAAACAGACGCCCGCCGCGCTGCCGCTGTCCTCACCCGAATGGCAGAGCGCGGCAGCCGAAGTCAACCGGGCCATGCTCGACGCGTACAGCACGCACAACCGCCACGTCCAGAAGCTCGCCGAAGACACCGCGCACCGCGCCGAGGTCAACGCGGCCCTGGCCGGTGGCGGCGTGCTCGCGCTCAGTGTGCTGGTGTTCCTGGTCGCGGTGATCCTGGCCAACCGGATCATCCGCCGCCTGCGCAGGCTGCGCACCGAAACCCTCGCCCTCGCCGACGAACAGCTGCCCGCCACCATGCGCGCGCTGCGCGAGGGCGGCGACATCGACGCCGCGCAGACCTCCCCCACGCTGGACTTCGGCAGGGACGAGATCGGCCAGGTCGCCCAGGCCTTCGAGCACGCCGCCTCGGCCGCGCTGCGCGCCGCCGTCGACGAGGCCCGCACCCGCGAGGGTGTGCGCGCGGTGTTCCTCAATATCGCCCACCGCAGCCAGATCGTGGTCCACCGCCAGCTCGAGATCCTCGACGAGGCCGAACGCAGGCAGGAGGATCCGGCACTGCTGGAGACCCTGTTCCGGCTCGACCACCTGGCCACCCGCGAACGCCGCAACGCCGAGAACCTGATCATCCTGGGCGGCGGCAGGCCCGGACGTCAGTGGCGCAAGCCGGTTCCGGTGATGGACGTCGTGCGCAGCGCCATCGGCGAGACGCTCGACTACGCCCGGGTGCGCGTCACCAAGCTGCCCGAGGTCGAGGTCGTCGGCACCGTCGTGGCCGACCTCGTGCACCTGCTCGCCGAGCTCGTCGACAACGCGACCGCGTTCTCCCCGCCGCAGTCGCGAGTCGAGGCGGGTGGCAACATCGTCGGCAAGGGCGTGGTCATCGAGATCACCGACCAGGGCATGGGCATGAGCCCCGAGGACCTGGCCCGCTACAACGACATGCTGGCCGATCCGCCGGATTTCGGTGTCGGCACGCTGTCCTCGGATTCGCGCCTCGGTCTGTTCGTCGTCGCCCGGCTGTCGACCTCGCACGGTGTCTCGGTGCGGCTCAGCGAATCCGACTACGGCGGTATCCGCGCGATCGTGCTCATTCCGCTGTCGCTGCTGGCCGGCGACTCCGACACCTCGATGATGCCGCCGGCCACCACCGGTCCGCTGCGTCGCGGTCTGCCCGCGCCCGCGCCCGAGCCCGCCCCGATCGTCGCCATCGAGTCGGCGCCCGCGCCGACCGCGGTGGCCACCCTGGTCGCCGAACCGCCCAC
>NZ_JBCGFB010000101.1:0-22128 GCF_038752175.1 Nocardia sp. No.11
CTTCGTGCCGATGGTCGCGGCCGCCGAATCCGCCGGCGCCGCCGCGGTGAAACTGCTCGCCGATCTGCCCGCCAACCGCGAGCGCGGGCTGCCGGTGCAGCGCTCGGCGATCCTGGTGACCTCGGCCGTCGACGGCGCCTGCGAGGCGCTCATCGACGGGCGGCTCGTGACCGCCGTCCGCACCGCCGCCGCCAGCGCGGTGGCGACGAAATACCTGGCACGCCGGGACAGTTCGGTGCTCGGCCTGATCGGGGCGGGCGGACTGGCCGTCGAGCACACCCGCGCGATCGCCCAGGTGCGCGCGCTGACGACGGTCCTGGTCTGGTCACGGTCCATCGCGACCGTCGAACGGTTCCGCGCGGCGGTCGCCGATCTCGGACTCGAGGTGCGGGCGCAACCCTCGCCCGAGGCGGTCACCCGGGCCGCCGACATCCTGTGCACGCTCACGCCCTCGCGGGAGCCGATCGTGCGCGGCGCGTGGTTCGGCGACGGACTGCACGTCAACGCGGTCGGCGCACCACCGCGGGCCGATCACCGGGAGGTCGACGGCGAGGCCCTGCGCCGCGCGACGGTCGTCGTAGACTCGATCGGCACCACGCTCACCAAGTCCGGTGACACGCTGCTGGCCATCGCCGAGGGCGCGATCACCGAAGCGGCGGTGGGCACGGAGCTGGGTGAGGTTGTCGCGGGGCGGGCACCGGGCCGCACCGGCGATCGCGACATCACCCTGTTCAACTCGGTCGGCATCGGCCTGCAGGACCTGGCCGCCGCCCGCCTGCTCATCGACAAGGCTCGCGCCAACGGCATCGGAACGGAAGTGGACCTCAGCGCATGACCGCACTCACCGAGAACGACCTCACCCACCTGCGTCGGGCCATCGAGCTCGCCGGCCAGGCGTCCGCGCGCGGTGATCGCCCTTTCGGCGCGGTCGCCGTCGACCGTGACGGTCATGTCGTCGCCGAGGGCGAGAACGCGGTGAGCAGCAGCGGCGATATCACCTCGCACGCCGAGCTGGCCGCGATCACCACGGCCACCGCCGCGGGCAAGGCCGACCGACTGCGCGGCGCGACCGTCTACGCCAGCGGCGAACCGTGTCCGATGTGCGCGGCCGCGATGGTGTGGGCGCAGGTCGGGCGGATCGTGTTCGCCGCGGCGTCGGCCGAGTTCGGCCAGATCCTGCCCGGCGGCCCGAGTTTCGCGTTGACCTGCGCCGATCTGGTCGCCACGTCGAACGTGCCGGTGCAGGTCAGCGGGCCGCACCTGGGCGAGGAGGCACTGGCGGTGTTCCGCGCCGCCGCGGCGAGCTGAGCCCGGTGCCGGTCGCCGCGACGGCGACCGGCACCGATTCAGCGGGCCGGGACGGGATCGTCGCCCAGCTCGCGCTGTTCCTCGATCGCCTCCGGGGTGCCCGGCACCTGGGTGCCGCGCAGC
Organism: Nocardia sp. No.11; assembly: GCF_038752175.1. NCBI lineage: Bacteria > Bacillati > Actinomycetota > Actinomycetes > Mycobacteriales > Nocardiaceae > Nocardia > Nocardia sp. No.11. Next base: position 1,432 of record NZ_JBCGFB010000101.1, read on the forward strand.
GAGACACCCTTGGTCTCGATCAGGAAGTAGGCGGCGACGAGGCCGACCAGGCAGGCGCCGAACATGTAGTAGGCCGGGAACAGGTGATCGCCGGTCGCATCGATGAGCGCCTGGTTGATCACCGGAGCGGTGCCACCGAACAGCGAGGTGGCCACGTTGTAGCCGATCGCCACGCCGGCGAAGCGCACGATCGTCGGGAACATGGCGGGGAAGGTCGCCGAGATGGTCGCCAGCTGCGGGGCATAGAGCATGCCCAGGATCGCGAAGCCGACGATCGCGCCGGTCAGCGAGCTGCCGATCAACTTGTACACCGGGATGACCACGATCATCAGCGCCGCACACGAGGCCAGCCACATCGGCCTGCGGCCCACCCGGTCCGAGAGCGCGCCGAGGAACGGCAGCGTCACCAGCATCGCGACCTGACCGATCAACGGCACCAGCAGCGCGTCGGATTCGGCCATGCCGAGGGTGTTGCCGAGATAGGTCGGCGTGTAGCTGAGCAGCGAGTAATTCACGACATTGAGCGCGATCACCAAACCGAACAGGGTCAGCACCGGGCGCAGATATCTGGTGACCAGATCGCGATAGACGCCGACGGTTTCCTCGGTCTCGTCGTTGCGCTCGACCTCGCGGAAGACCGGCGTGTCTTCCACCCGGCTCCGCAGATACATACCGACCAGACCGAGCGGCGCGGCGATGAGGAACGGAATTCGCCAGCCCCACGATTCCATGGCCGGATCGTCGAGAATATTCACCAGCAGCAGGGCGACCAGATTGCCGAGCGTGAAACCGGCCAACGTGCCGACTTCCAGGAAACTGCCATAGAATCCACGCTTGCGGTCGGGCGCGTATTCGGCCATGAAGGTCGCCGCACCGCCGTATTCACCGCCCGCCGACAGGCCCTGCACCATCCGCAGCAGGTAGAGCAGGATCGGCGCGCCGATCCCGATGACCTCGTAGCTGGGGATCAGGCCGACGGCCAGCGTCGAGGCCGCCATCAGCACGATGGTCGTCGCCAGCACCCGTTTGCGGCCGATCCGGTCGCCGAGCGGACCCCAGATCATGCCGCCGATCGGGCGGATCAAAAAGGAAACGGCGAATCCGAGCAGCGTGTAGACGACGCTCGACCCGGCACCGTCACCGGGAAAAAGAGACGCGGCGATATAGGTCGCCAGATAGGCGTAGACGCCGTAGTCGAACCATTCGACCGCATTGCCGATCGCCGAAGCACCGATCGCGCGATGCAGCACCGATTTCGATTCCTGTGACATCTACACAAACCTCTCGTCGTCGCCTCTACGGGCTACCCGACAAGGGGGCGGACAAACTTTACGACTGTGCGACGATTCCCCCGAGACCCCTTTTACACTGCGAAGATGCCGCTGCGCCACGGGGTCTATCTGCCGCCGTTCGGTGAACTCGCCGACCCTCGGGTACTGGCCGAGCTGGCGGCCGAGGCGGAATCGGCGGGTTTCGACGGCGTCTTCCTCTGGGACCACGTGGCCCGTCCGAAGGAGCCGGGGCTCGCCGTCGGTGACGCCTGGATCGGCTTGGCCGCGATCGCCGCCGCGACCAGCCGGGTGGTACTCGGTCCGCGGGTGACGCCGCTGTCGCGCAGGCGACCGCAGGACCTGGCCCGCGAGACGGTCGCGCTCGATCTGCTCAGCGGTGGCCGTCTCGCCCTCGGGGTCGGCCTGGGTTCGGAGGCGACCGGCGAGTTCTCCCGGCTCGGCGAGGTCGCCGCCCCGCGCGATCGCGCCCGGCGCCTCGACGAGGCACTGACCGTACTCACCGCACTCTGGTCGGGGGAGGCCGTACACCACGACGGACCCGCCTACCGGGTCGACGGACTGCGATTCCTGCCCCGGCCGGTACAGCGCCCCCGCATCCCGATCTGGGTGGCCGCCCAATCCGTGAAGCAGGCGCCCCTGCGGCGCGCGGCCCGCTTCGACGGATTGTGTCCCGAGGCGAGCCCGGATCAGCTCGTCGAGATGCTGAGGATCATCGCCGAGCACCGGGGCGACCTGTCCGGTTTCGAGGTGGTCATCGCCGCGGCCGACGACCGCGAGCGCGAGGCGTACGTGCGCGCGGGCGCGACCTGGTGGCTGACCGCGCTGCCGATGATCTGCTCGCGCGCCGACGCACTCGCGGCCGTGCGCCGCGGCCCGGGGTAGCGTTCAGCCGAGGGCGGCGAGTTTGCCTGCGAGGACCGCCTTTTCCCGTGAGTTCCCGCACCGGCGAATCGCCTCGGCGAATGCCTCGCGCGCCTGCGTGGTGCGGCCCAGGCGCAGCAGCAGCTCCCCGCGCACACTCGGCAGCAGGTGCGACTGCCCCAGCGCTCCCCCGGCCGCCAGCTCCTCGACGATCGGCAGCGCGGCGGCGGGCCCGTCGGCCATCGACACCGCCACGGCCCGGTTCAGCTCCACCACCGGCGAGGGCGCGAGCCGGCCCAGCGCCTCGTAGAGCAGCACCACCCGTTCCCAGTTCGTCGCCTCGACCGACGGTGCGACGGCGTGACATTCGGCGATCGCGGCCTGCAGCCCGTAGGCGCCCAGCCCGCGACCGACCTGGGCGGCCTTGGCCAGCGCCGCCCGGCCACGCCGGATCGCGGAGTGGTCCCAGCGGCGGCGGTCCTGCTGCTCGAGCAGCACCGGCTCGCCGTCGGGCCGGGTCCGGGCCGGAAACCGCGCCGCCGTCAGTTCCAGCAGCGCCAGCAGTCCGTACACCTCGGGCTCGCCGGGCATGAGCCGAGCCAGCACCCGGGCCAAGCGCTGCGCCTCGCCCGCCAGGTCGAAGCGGATGAGGTCCTCGCCCGCGCTGGCCGAGGAGCCCTCGGTGAAGATCAGGTAGATCACCCCGAGCACCGAGCCGAGGCGGGCGTGGCGCTCGGCGGCGGGCGGCACCTCGAAAGCGACCTCGGCCGCGCCGAGCGTCTTCTTCGCCCTGGTGATCCTGGCCTGCACGGTAGCGGTCGGCACCAGGCACGCCTTGGCGATCTCGTCGCTGGTCAGGCCACCGACCACGCGCAAGGTCAGCGCCAGCCGTGCCTCTCGCGAGAGCACCGGGTGGCAGGCGATGAAGATCAGCGCCAGCACGTCGTCGTCGATCTGGTCGGGATCCCACAGCACCGCCTCGGCAGCGCGGACCGGGTCGGCCGCCTCGCCGCCGGTCAGCACGCCACCCTCACCGAGATGTCCGGCGAGCGTGGCGTACCGGTCGTCGAGCGCGGCGCGCCGCCGGTAGGCGTCGATCGCCCGGCGGCGGCCGACGGNCGGACCGGGTCGGCCGCCTCGCCGCCGGTCAGCACGCCACCCTCACCGAGATGTCCGGCGAGCGTGGCGTACCGGTCGTCGAGCGCGGCGCGCCGCCGGTAGGCGTCGATCGCCCGGCGGCGGCCGACGGTGAGCAGCCAGCCGGCCGGTTGCCGCGGCACCCCGTCGCGCGGCCAGGTCACCAGTGCCTCGGCGAGCGCTTCCTGCGCGAGATCCTCGGCCATCGCGAAGTCGCCGGTGTAGCGGGCGAGCGCGCCGACGATGCGGGCCGATTCGATCCGCCAGACCGCCGCGACCGCCTCCCGGCCGGAGGACTGAATCACCGTCGTCCGGTTCAGAGCTGCCCGGTGGCCTCGCGCCAGGCCCGCTCCTTCAGGATCCACTTGTTGTCCTGCGGGAATTCGTCGATGCTGGGGACGCGGCGGATCTCGGTCTTGACGCCGGGACCGGTCATCGGCATCCGCTTGGCCCATTCCACCGCCTCCTCCTTGGAGGCGACGTTGAGGATGTAGTAGCCGCCGAACAGTTCCTTGGTCTCGCCGTAGGGCCCGTCGGTCACGATCGGGGGTTCCGAGGCGTAGTCGACGACCACCGTCTCGGCGGCGTCGTCGAGGCCCTCGGCGGCGACGAGCACGCCGGCCCGGATCAGTTCGTCGTTGAACTTGCCCATCGTTTCGAGCATCTCGTCGAAGTCGAGCTCGGCGGCCTTGGCCCAGGCGTCGTCGGTCGCGCGCATGATCAGCATGTACTTCATGGTCTGTCTCCTCGGGTAGGCGTGGACCCGGTGCGGGTACGTGTTCATCCCTAGGTCGAACGGGCTGCGACACCGATCGACAACCGACCGAAATATTCTTCCCCGAGTTTTCCACAGCCACCGGCGACCGCGCGAGAACCGGCGAGTAGCCCGATCCGAGGACCCATCGCGCCCCAACGTGATACATCTCGAGGGGACCTGTCACGCGTGTCAGCGGACGGGCAGAGAGTCTAGGAGTCCATCGTGAGCGCAGTCCTCGTCGAGCAACGCGAGCATGTGCTGGTCGTCGTCATCAACCGGCCGCAGGCCATGAACGCGGTCGACGCCGAGGTCAGCACCGGTGTGGGCGCGGCGCTCGAGCAGGCCGAGGCCGATCCGCTGATCCGCGCGGTCGTGCTCACCGGCGCGGGCGAGCGCGCCTTCTGCGCCGGCGCCGACCTCAAGGCGATCGGTCGCGGCGAGAACATCCTGGCGCCGGGCAACGAGGCGTGGGGCCTGGCCGGCTACGTCCGCCACCCGATCAGCAAGCCCACCATCGCCGCGGTCAACGGTTTCGCGCTGGGTGGCGGCACCGAGCTCGTCCTGGCCAGCGACCTCGCCGTCGCCGCCGAGACGGCCACCTTCGGCCTGCCCGAGGTCGCCCGTGGCCTGTTCGCCGCCGCCGGTGGCGCGTTCCGGCTGCCCGAGCAGCTGCCGCGCAAGGTCGCCATGGAGATGATCCTGACCGGCGAACCGATCACCGCCGCCCGGGCGCTCGAGCTCGGGCTGATCAATCGGGTGGTCCCGGCCGATCTGGTGCTCGACGCCGCGCTCGAGCTGGCGGGCCGGATCGCCGCGAACGCGCCGCTGGCGGTGCAGGCGAGCAAGCGGGTCGCCCTCGGTCTCGTCGACGGCAAGATCGACGACGACGCCGCTTGGGACCTGACCAACCGCGAGATCATGGGCGTCGCGCGCACCGAGGACGTACGCGAGGGCACCCTCGCCTTCGCCGAGAAGCGCAAGCCCAACTGGCAGGCCCGCTGACCACCATGCGGATCCTGATCCTCGGCGCCTCGGGCTTCGTCGGCGGCGCGCTGCACGCGCAACTCGGCGCACGGCACGAGGTCGTCGGGACCAGCCGGCGCGGAGCCGGGCTCATACCCCTGGATCTGGCCGACGCCGCGGCGGTCCGCGCGCTCGTCGCGGACCGCGTCGACGTGGTGATCCACACCGCGGGCATCGTGGATCTGGCCACCGCCCAACGTGATCCGGACGCCGCCTACGCGGCCAATGTGGCGCCGATGGCGGCGCTGCTGGACGCGGTCGACGACGCGGGCGCCAAACTGGTGTACCTGTCGACCGACAACGTCTTCGACGGCACCCGCGACACCTACGACGAAACGGCGCTGCGCACCCCGATCAATGTCTACGGCTGCACCAAGGCCGGTGCCGAACAGCGGGTGCTCGCCCGCGCCGGGCACCTGGTCGTGCGGCTGCCGCTGGTCTACGGCCGCAGCCCTCGCTCGGACAAATTCCTCGCCCGCTTCGCCGCGCCCTCGATCCCGGCGCGCACCGACATCGTCGGCACGCCGCTGTATCTGCCCAGTCTGGCGCCGTTGCTCGAACAGCTCCTCGACGAGACCGGCGTGGTCCATCTCGCGGGCCCGGAGACGGTGAGCCGCTACGAACTACTGACCCGGGTGCGCGACCGGCTCGGCGCCCCGGCGCGCATCGTGCCCACCGACATCGATTCCGGGCCCGCAGATTGCCCGCGCCCGCGCCGGCTGGTCCTGCGCAGCGTCCGGCACGCGCTGACCGGGCCCGACGTCGACACGGCCCTGGCCGATCTCAGCGGCCCGGCGTGAACTCCGTCTGGGCGCTGATCGCGGTGCCCATCCACCGGCGCAGGTAGCGCCGCAGCTCGTCGTCGGTGCGTGGCGGATCGCCCGGTGAGAGGAAGAACGACTGCATCGTGCGCAGCGCGTACTCGACGAGGTCGCGCAGGGCCGGTTCGTCGTATCCGTAGGCGGGCCAGTCGACATCGAAGCGCCGGATCATCGTCATGCCGAAGGCCTGTGCCTCGTCGGAGGTGAGGCTGTCGGCGTGCAGGTTCGAGTACGAGCTCGACAGCAAGATGCCCAGGTGCGGGGTCCGGCGGACCTCGGTGAGGGTGTAGACGACGGCCTCGATCATCGCGTCGGCCGGATCGCCGAGTCCGGTGACGTGCGCGGTCAGCCGGTCGAGGAAGCCGTCGACCGAGGCGATGGCCGCGGCCGTCATCAGCGCGTCGGCGCTGGGGAAATACCGGTAGACGGTCTGGCGGATGACCCCGAGCGATTCCGCGACGTCGGCGATGCTGATCTCCGCGCCGGTCCGGCCGATGAGATCCACGGCCGCGGCGATGATCCGCGCCGACGCCTCCGCATCGTCCACCGGTGGACTGCCACCCCATCCACGTCTGCGCGCCACCGGGTGGACGCTAGCACAACCCCAGGTCAGCGCGAATTCCGCGAAAGTGATCATACACACGACGGCCTATTCGTATGATTACCTCAATCCATCCGAGCGGCTCGCGCACGCCCGAGACAACGAGGTACTCCACCGTGACCGAACTCCACGTCCGCAAAATGGACTTCGCCTTCGCCGATTACGATGTGCCGTTCCTGTGGAACCCGCAGAACCCGGCCTTCTCCTCGATGGCCAACGCCGTGTCGTTCCTGGCGATCGGCTTCGAGAAGATGATCGTGCAGCTGATCACGCAGGCGAAGCCGCAGATCACCGACCCCGCGGTGGCCGAGGAGGCCGACGCGTTCATGCGCCAGGAGGGTCAGCACTCGACCGCCCACCGCCAGCACGTCAAGGCACTCATCCGGCGCTACCCCGGCCTGCAGCAGACCCTCGACGCGGTGATCGCCGAGTTCGACAAGCTCACCGCGAGCACCCCGGTCAAGTACCGGTTGGCCTACACCGCCGATCTCGAGGCCACTTTCACGCCGGTGTTCAAGCTGATGCTCGACAACGACGCCACCCTGTTCGCCCCCGGCGACGACCGGGTGGCCTCCCTGTTCATCTGGCACTTCGTCGAAGAGGTCGAGCACCGCAGTTCGGCGCTGATCATCTTCAACTCCGTGGTGAACAGCGAGCTGTACCGAATGCGGGTGGCGCCCTCGATCTTCCGGCACGTCCTGCAGGTGATCCGGGTGGCCTGCGAGGGCTTCAACGAGCATGTGCCCCTGGCGGATCGGCAGGTCGACGCGCTGTCGATGTTCGCCAACTACCGGCGCGGTCAGACCCTGCGGCGGCTGCTGCCCGGGCTGCGTCCCGCCGACAACGGCACCATGCCGCGCGCGTTCGACGATCTCGGCTTGGGTGAGCAGCTCGTCGCCCTGGGCGGCATCATCCGCAGCCAGATGCCGCGGCACAATCCCGCGCACGAGAATCTGCCCGCGCTCGCCGACGAGTGGTTCCGCCGCTACGACGAGGGCTACGACGTCACCCGCTGGTACACCGCCGATTCCGTGAGTTCCTAGGAGCACCCCGATGGCCGAGCACTGCTCCCCCACCTTCGCCGATCTCGCGACCCAGCTGGGTTTCTCCTGCGAGGAGGCCGGCGGACTCGTCGAGTTCCGCAATCCGTTCGCCCTCGAGAACTGGACCCTGCCCGTCCTCGAACTCACCATCGTGCTCGGCGCGGTGCTCGCGCTCGTCTACGCGATCGTGCGCCTGCGCCGCCACGGCGATCCCACCGATCTGGTGCTGTGGTTCGGCGCCACCGCCTACCTGTTCGTGATCGAGCCGCCGCTGTACTTCCCCGCCGCGTTCGGCATCGAGGAGCACGTCGACACGATGTTCGCGCACAACGTGTTCACCGTCGACTTCCTGTGGGGCAGGCTGCCGATCTACATCGTCGCGATCTATCCGCTGATGGCCACGCTGGCCTTCGGGATCGTCCGGATGCTCGGTGTCTTCCGCCGCTACGGCGTCCTCGTCGGCGCGACCTGTGTGGGTTTCGTGCACCACGCGTTCTACGAGATCTTCGACCACCTCGGGCCGCAGCTGCGGTGGTGGGAGTGGTCGATCGACAACCCCCTCAATCAGCCGATGTTCGACTCGGTTCCGGTGGGCAGTGTCGTGGTGTTCGCGGCGTTGTGGCCGATGTCGCTGGCGTTCTGCGTGCAGTACTTCGTCGGACGTCAGGTCGACCAGGGCCGCGACTTCAGCGGTGTCGAGTTGGTCTGGCGCACCGTCGTGATCGGCCTGCTGGCCTCGGTCGGCACCTTCCTGCTGCCGCTGCCCGCGACGGTGCTCGGCGCGGGGAGCACCACGGTGCGCGGTGTGGTCTACGCGCTGGAGCTGATCGCGCTCTCGGTGGTGGCGGCGGTCGTGCTGGTCCGGCGCTGGCGCGAGCTGCGCCGCGGCGGCGCGACGGAACCGCGCTATACCAACCCCTTCGTCCAGCGCTACGCCATCGTGTATCTGGTCGTGCTGGCCGGTCTCTGGATCGCCGCATTGCCCGCGTTCTTCGACGCGGTCGACGGGCAGACCACCAACGGCGACCCCATCGGCAACCTCTGGTACACCCTGGCCTGCTTCGTCGTCGCCGTCCTGTCGGTCGTGGCGACGTTCACGCTGCCCCGCGTTCCCGCCGAGACGCCCGCACCGGCGGTCGAGAACACCCCGGTGACCAGCTAGCACCCCCGACGAAGGGCCCGTTCGCGATGTCGCCACCGCGCACGGGCCCTTCGGCATCAGCATCACCCTCGCGGACCCGACCGGAGGAGGACGCCGATGACCGCGCACGGCACGACCCGCGCCCGCGCGGTCTCCCCGCTCGAGCTCTTCTTCGACCTGGTGTTCGTGTTGGCTCTCGGCCAGCTCACCCACCATTTCGTCGCCCATCTCACCTGGCGCGGCGCGGCCGAGACCCTGGTGGCGCTGATCGCGGTGGTCGGGATCTGGACCTTCACCACCTTCGAAGTGACGATGCTCGACATCGAGCGGCGCGGCACCAAGGTGGTCACGGTCGTCGTCATGGGGCTGGGGCTGTTCGCGAACGCCGGTATCGCGCACGCCTTCGACGACAGTCCCTGGCTGTTCGTCGTCCCGATGCTCGCCGCGCTGATCGGGCCGTCGGCCTACGCGACGCTCACCGCGCCGAATCCGCCCCTGCGCGCGCACTTCGGCCGGGTACTGATCTGGTTCGTGGCGTCGACGCCGTTCTGGCTGGTCGGCGCCGCGCTGCCACCGGACGCGCGCCTGGCGTGCTGGGCGGTCGCGGCCGCGATCGACCTGATCGGCACCTGGCTGGCGCATCCGGTGCCGGGCCACCGGATGCGCAGCAGCGCACTGTCGTTCGACGCCGAGCACATCGTCGAGCGGATGCGCCTGTTCCTGATCATCATGCTCGGCGAGACGGTGCTGACCCTGGGCCGCGTGATCGCCGACCACCACGACGACGCGCTCACCCTCACCCTCGCCCTCGGCTTCTTCCTCGCGCTGGTCTGCCTGTGGCAGATGTACTTCGCCCGCGCCGAGCAGCAGGTGGTCGACCATCTGACCAGCAGCGCCGACCCGATCGCGGCCGTGCATCTCGGGCTGAGCGCGATCTACGGCGTGGTCGCCGGTCTGGTCGTGTTCGCGGCGGGCGCCGAGACCCTGCTGGCCGACGCCCACGTGGCCGACGCGCAGCTCGCGGGGGTGCTCGTCCTGGTCGGTCCCGCCCTCTATCTGCTGTCGCAGGCCTTCTATTTCCGTCGCGAAACCGGCACCGGCTGGATTCCCCGCGTCCTGGGCGCGGTCGTGCTCTGCCTCGCCGCGATCGCCGCCTACTGGCTGCCCGCCTGGCTCGTCGTCCTGGCGCTGGTGCTCATCCTCGGTGCCCTCGCCGTTCAGTTGTCGCGCGATACCACCGGCGCAAGCGCCGGATAGACACGCGGTGTGGCGACCACGGGTCCGGGCGACACGCGCGGCTCCGTACGATCGATCCATGAGCGTCACCGACCACACCGACCATCGGGCCGAAACGAATGCGCCCGAAGCCGGTACGCAGACGGCTGCGCCGGAACGGGTGGTACGGCGGCGGCCGAAGAACCGGCGCGCCCAGATCGCGGCGGAAGCGGCCACCGCGTTCGGCGCGCACGGGTATCACGGTGTGAGCATGGAAGACATCGCCGGTCGGCTCGGGATCAGTTCGGCGGCGCTGTATCGGCACTATCGCAGCAAGTACGCGCTCTTCCGCGAGGAGCTGTTCCGCCTGGCCGAGGTGACCGTGCAGGCGGTGACCCTGCCCGAGGACGCGGACGCGTGGACACCGCGAGAACGCCTCGATCACGTCATCGACGCCGTCATCGCCAAGACCGTCGCCAACCGGTCGACCACGGCGCTGGTCCGCTGGGAACGCCGCTACCTCGACGACGACGACCGCCAGGCGCTCGACGGCAAGTTCGCCGAGGCCGTGCGCCTGCTCGGCGGCATCGTGCGCGAGGTGCGCCCCGGGCTCGCCCGCGACGATGTCGCGGTCCGTTCGGTGGCGGTGTTCAGTGTGGTCAGCAGCATCGGCGATCACCACGCGACCCTGCCGACCCGGCTACTCACGCCCCTGCTGGCCGCGACCTGCCGGGCGCTGATCGACGTCGAGCTGCCCACACCGGAGCCCACGGCGCTCCCGGCCGAGCCGGAGCCCGGATCGCCGTTCATGCACGAGGTGCTGCTGGCGAAGTCGGTCGAACTGTTCCACGAGCGTGGCTATCAGAACGTCAGCGTGGAAGACATCGCCACCGCCGCCGACCTGGCCACCGCCTCGGCCGTGTATCGCTACTACCGCAGCAAGAGCGACCTGCTCGCCGCGGCGTTCCGCCGCGCGGCCGACATCGTCTCGGGCGCGATCGGCCCGATGGTCGCCGCGTCGGCCACCCCCGCCGACGCGCTGTCTGGCCTGATCGACCTGTACGTCGAGGGCTCCTTCGCCGAGCGGGCGCTGACCTACGTGTACTACGCCGAGTTCGGCAATGTCGCCGCCGAGGACCGGGTGACCCTGCAGCACATCCAGCAGCTCGTCATCGCCGAGTGGACCAAACTCCTGGTCCAGGTCCGCCCCGAGCTCTCCGACGCCGAGGCCCGCATCCTGGTACACGCCGGCTTCGCCCTGGTCGTCGACCTGGGCCGCGCCTTCGGCGACGACGGCATCGCCCCCCAGAACCGCGTCACCACCCTGCACCGCACCACCCTGTTCGGCCACGCCTGACCCCTCGCCGCCGCCTGCGAGAGGGAGCGGCGGCGAGGGGTCGGTGGACCGCTACAGACCCAGGGTACGACCGATGATGTCGCGCTGGATCTCGCTGGTACCACCGAAAATGGTCGACACGAGCGCGCCGCGGACGTGCTTCTCCATGTCGAATTCGCGGGCGTAGCCGTAGCCGCCCATCATCTGCATGCCCTCCAGCGCCACCCGCTTGCTCACCTCGGTGGCCTTGAGCTTGGCCATCGAGGCCTCCCGGGCCAGCACCTTGGTCGGGTTGGCGTCGGCTTCCTTGGCCACGCTGTAGATCAGCAGCTTGGTGCATTCGATCTCGGTGGCCAGATCGGCGAGGCGGTGCCGCAGCGACTGGAACGAACCGACCGGCCTGCCGAACTGCTTGCGCTGGGTGACGAAGGCGATCGTGTCCTCGAACGCCCGCTCGGCCGCGCCCAGGCTCATGGCGGCGAGGATGAGCCGCTCGAAGTTGAGCCCGGTCATCAGCTGACGCCAGCCGTTGCCCTCCTCACCGACCACCGCGTCTTCGGGCAGCACGCAGTCGGTGAAGTACAGGTCGTTGGTCTCCTTCTGATTGCCCATCAGCTCGATCGGCGTGATCTGCAGACCGGGGGTGTCGGCGGGCACGTGGAACATCGTCATGCCCTCGTGCTTGCCGCCCTCCTTCGAGGTGCGCGCCACCAGCAGGATGTTCTCGGAGATGTGCGCGTTGGAACACCAGGTCTTCTGGCCGTTGATCAGCCAGCCGTCGGCGGTCTTGACCGCCTTGGTCGACAGGTTGCCCACATCCGAACCCGCCTCGGGCTCCGACATCGAGATCGATTGGGAGGCACCGCGCACGATGCCGCGCAGCACGGTGTCCTTCTGCGACTCGGTACCGAACTTGGCGTAGGCGCCGCCGGTGATCAGCGTCGGGCCGATGGCGCCGATCGGGAGCATGCCGCGCAGCGATTCCTCGAGCAGGATGCACATGTCGACCATCGACGCGTCCGAGCCGCCGTACTCCTCGGGCACCGTCAAACCCAGCCAGCCGAGCTCGGCCATCTTCGCGTACACGCCGGGATTGTGCTGTTCCTTGTCGTGATCGGTCAGCGCGTCACGCTGCTCCCGCGTCCCCGCCTCGCGCTTGGCGAACGCGGCCACGGCCGCGGCGAAATCCTTCTGTTCCGGGCTGAATTCGACGCCCATACTGTCCCTCTTCTTTCCGTACCGATCGATGGATGGGTCTACTTGGCTCGACCGAAGCGGCGAGCGGTGAGCTTGCGCACCGTCGACAGCGTCGACTCGGTGCGGGCGAAGGAGAGCAACGCCATGCCGGGAATCACGAAGCGCTGCCGCGCGATCGAGTGCGGCCGGGTGAACCCGAGCAGGCCGGCGGCGCCGTGGATACGGCCGATCCCGGACTCGCCGACGCCGCCGAACGGCAGCGCCGGGATCGCCGCGTAGGCGGCCGGGCTGTTCACCGAGGTCGCGCCCGCGCGCAGCTGCCGGGCGATCTCCATGCCGCGCTTGCGCGAGAACACCGACGAGGCGAGCCCGTACTCGGAGGCGTTGGCCAGCTCGATGGCCTCCTCGACATTGCGCACCGAGCGCACGGTGAGGGTGGGCCCGAAGGTCTCCTCCCGGACCGCGACCGAATCCTCCGGCACGTCGAGCAGCACGATCGGGCCGACGAACGGCGCCTCGATCGATGCGGGCCCGCCCACGACGGCGGTACCGCCCCTGGCCAGCGCGTCCTCGACATGCTTGGTGATCACGTCGACCTGGCTCGGCAGGGTCATCGGACCGTAGGAGGCATCCGGACCGGTTCCGGGCCGCAGGTCGCTGACCCGCTTGGTGAGCTCGGCCAGGAACTCGTCGAGCACGGAGGCGACGACATAGCAGCGCTCGGTGCCCACACAGGTCTGCCCGGAATTGGCCATCGCCGACCACGCGATCGCGTCGGCCGCGGCGGCGATGTCGGCGTCCTCGGCGACAATCGCGGCGTCCTTGCCGCCGCATTCCAGCACGACCGGGGTGAGTCGCGCGGCGGCGGCCGCCATGATCCGCTTGCCCGTCGCGGTCGACCCGGTGAACGCGATCATGTCGACGCCGGATTCGACCAGCGCGCGGCCGGTTTCTCCGGCACCGGACACCACGCTCAGAATGCCCTCGGGCAGTTCGGGATTCGCCGCGGCGAACGCGTCGGCGTACCAGTGGCCGACGCCGGTGGTCAGCTCACTGGGCTTGAAGACGACGGTATTGCCCGCGGCCAGGGCGTAGGCGATCGAGCCGTTGGGCGTGTACACCGGATAGTTCCACGGCCCGATCACGCCGACCACGCCGTGCGGTCGCTGCTCGATCACGGCCTCGTGGTTGGCCATCATCATCCCGGGCCACACCTTCTTCGGCCCCAGGATCTTGCGGGCGTTCACCGCGGCCCAGTTCAGGTGCTCGACGGCGGTGACCACCTCGAGATAGGCGTCGTCGACGGTCTTGCCGTTCTCGGCGCTGATCAGCGCGCTGAACTCGTCGACGTGGACGACGAGGTGGGCTGCCCACCGTTGTAAGGCCCGCTTCCGCTCCGTGAACCCGAGTTCACGCCAGGTCTGCGCCGCCACGCGGGCACGCGCGACCGCGGCGCCGACCGCGGCGGCGTCGTCGACCGGCCAGCTGCCGACCGGCGCGCCGGTGGCCGGGTTGGCGGTGGCGATCATTGTCGCAGAAACAGGGGCGGTAGTGGGGGTTTCGGTCATCCTCGACCATCCTTCAGCCAATTCGGTGGTCATCCCGCGGCCGGACGGCCGAGCAGGACACTCCTGGGATCCAATGGGGCGGCGCGGACTGTTGACAGGTCGCGCCGACCGCCGTTAAGTTAATCACAATTCTCGTTAAGTTAATCATGGTTCTCGTCGGTTGCAAAGCATTCCCAGCGGACTGCGACCGACGGGAACGTCGAATCCGGAGGGAGGGCGCGATGCTGCGCACCCGATTCACCGAGGCTTTCGGTGTCGAGCACCCGATCGTGCAGGGCGGAATGATGTGGGTCGGCCGGGCCGAGCTCGCCGCGGCCGTGTCGAACGCGGGCGGCCTGGGCATCATCACCGGGCTGACCCAGCCCACGCCGCAGGCACTGCGCGAGGAGATCGCCCGCACCCGGGACCTCACCGACAAGCCGTTCGGGGTGAATCTGACGATCCTGCCGTCGATCACGCCGCCGCCGTACGAGGAGTACCGGCAGGCGATCATCGATGGCGGTGTGCCCATCGTGGAGATCGCGGGCGGCAATCCGGCCACCCATCTGCCCTTCCTCAAGGACGCCGGGATCAAGGTGCTGCACAAGTGCACCAGCGTCAAGCACGCGCTCAAGGCCCAGCAGGTCGGCGTCGACGGGGTGAGCATCGATGGCTTCGAATGCGCCGGTCACCCCGGGGAGAACGACACCCCCGGCCTGGTGCTGATCCCCGCCGCCGCCCGCGAACTCGAGATCCCGATGATCGCCTCGGGCGGCATCGCCGACGCGCGCGGCCTGGTCGCGGCGATGGCGCTGGGCGCCGACGGCGTGAACATGGGCACCCGGTTCCTGTGCACGGTGGAGTCGCCGATCGCGCACACGGTCAAGGAGCAGATCGTGGCCAACACCGAGCTCGACACCAAGCTGATCTTCCGGACCATGAACAACACCGCCCGGGTCGCCGACAACGCCGTCAGCCGCCAGGTCGTCGAGATCGAGCGCGCCGGTGGCACATTCGCCGATGTGCGCGAGCTGGTCGCGGGCGCGCGTGGCCGCAAGGTCTACGAGGACGGGGACGTCGACGCAGGCATCTGGAGCGTCGGTCAGTGTCAGGGCCTGATCCACGACATCCCGACCTGTGCCGAACTGGTCGCGCGCATCGTGCGCGAGGCCGAAGACCTCATCGCGGGCCGGCTGTCGGGCACGATCGTCGAGGCGGTCGCCCGATGAGCGAGAGCCTGCACGTCGACTCCGAGCACGGTGTCCTGCGCATCACGATCGATCGTCAGGCCAGGATGAACGCGATCGACCTCGCGACCATGGCCGAACTGTCCGAGGCGATCACCGCGGCCGCCGCCGAGCCCACCACCCGGGTGATCGTGCTGACCGGCGCCGGCAAGGCGTTCTGCACCGGCGCCGACCTCGCCGCAGCGGCCGCCGCCGGCGGCAACGAGGCGACGCCGGAACTGGTGATGGACACCGCCAACAGCGTCATCCGGGCGATCGTCGACTCGCCCCTTCCGGTGATCGCGCAGGTCAACGGGCCCGCTGCCGGGGTGGGCGCCTCGATCGCGCTGGCCGCCGATCTCATCTACGCCGCCGACGACACCTACCTGCTGCTGCCGTTCACCTCCATCGGCCTGATGCCCGACGGTGGCGCGACGGCGATGGTGGCCGCGGCGATGGGACGCGCGCGGGCCGCGGAGATGGCGCTGCTCGGCGCGCGCCTGCCCGCGACCGAGGCCGCCGCGGCAGGCCTGATCACCCGGTCCGTGCCCGCCGCGGACCTCACCGAGCACGTCGGCACCGCCGCCGCGAAACTCGCGACCGGTCCCCGCCGGGCACTCGAGCTGACCAAGGCCGCGATCAACGCCGCGACCTTGGCCGAGCTCGACGGCGCGCTCGCGCGGGAGAAGGACGGCCAGACCGAACTGCTCACCTCCGCCGACTTCCTGGAGGGGACGACCGCGATGCTGACCCGTCGCGCCCCGAGTTTCGCCGGCGCTCCCCGCCCGATCGCCGACCCGGCCTAGTTCCCTCGAGGAGACGACGATGTCCATTGCCGCAGAACCGATGCGCTCGCGACGCAATCACTGGATGAACCAGATCGCGATCCACGCCACCACCATCCCGGACGCGCCCGCGCTGCGCTACCTCGGCGAGACCACCACCTGGCGCGAGCTGCACGAGCGGGTGCACAAGCTCGCCGACGCCCTGGCCCGGCGCGGTGTCGGGGCGGGCGATCGGGTGCTGATCCTGATGCTCAACAACACCGAGTACATCGAATCGGTGTTCGCGATCAACACCCTCGGCGCCATCGCGGTCCCGGTGAACTTCCGGCTCACCCCGCCCGAGATCGCCTACCTGGTCACCGACAGCGGCGCCGCGACGATCATCACCGAGGCGATGTTCGCCCCGCTGGTCACCGCGGTCGCCGCGCAGACCGGCGGGCTCGAGACCCGCATCGTGGTCGGCGTCGGCACCTGTGAGGGCATGCTCGGCTACGACGACCTGCTCGCCGAGGAAGGCGAGCCGCACGAGCCGCTCGACGTGTCCGAGGACACCGCCGCGCTGATCATGTACACCTCCGGTACTACCGGAAACCCCAAGGGCGCGGTGCTGACCCACCTCAACATGAATGCTCAGGCGCTCACCTGTATCCGCGCCATGCGCTACAGCCCCGACGACATCGCGTTCTGCGCGTCACCGCTGTTCCACATCGCCGGATTGGGTTCGATCGCTTCCTGTTTCGTCCTCGGCTCGCTGACGGTGATCCATCCGCTCAAGGCCTTCGACGCCACCGAGGTCCTCGACGCCTGGGAGCGCGAGCGCGCCACCTCGGTGTTCCTGGTCCCGGCGCAGTGGCAGATCGTCTGCGCCGATCCCTCGGTGCCACAGCGAGATCTGCGCCTGCGCGTGATCAGCTGGGGCGCGGCCCCCGCCTCGGACACAGTGCTGCGCGCCATGGCCGAGACCTTCCCCGACGCGCTGAATGTGGCGGTCTTCGGCCAGACCGAGATGTCGCCGATCACCTGCGTGCTCGACGGCGAGGACGCGATCCGCAAGCTCGGGTCGGTCGGCAAGCCGATCCCGACCATCGCCACCCGGATCGTGGACGACGAGATGAACGACGTCGCGCCCGGCGAGATCGGCGAGATCGTCTATCGCGGACCGACCCTGATGCGCGAGTACTGGAACAACCCGCGCGCCACCGCAGACGCGTTCGCCGGCGGCTGGTTCCACTCCGGCGATCTGGTCCGCCAGGACGAGGAGGGATTCGTCTACGTCGTCGACCGCAAGAAGGACATGATCATCTCCGGCGGCGAGAACATCTACTGCGCCGAGGTCGAGAACGTGCTCTTCAGCCATCCCCGGATCCGCGAGGCCGCGGTGATCGGCCGCGTCGACGACAAGTGGGGCGAGGTACCGGTGGCGATCGTCGCCGTCGAGGACGCCGAGGCGATCGGCCTCGCCGATCTCGCGGAGCACCTCAACGCCCACCTGGCCCGCTACAAGCACCCGAAGGACCTCGTCGTGGTGGACATGCTGCCGCGCAATGCCGGCGGCAAGGTGGTCAAGCACGAACTGCGCAAGCTGCACGGTTCGGCGCCCGTCACCAGCAACTGAGCACATCGATCACCGGTCCCGGCAGACTCGGAACACCAGTCCGCCGGGACCTTTCCGGCAGCGTGGGCCGCGGTCAGCGCCCGAGGAATTCCTCGATCGCCGGCCAGGTGGTCTCGGCCGCGGCCGGACCGGCGAGCAGGCCGAGGTGTCCGCCGGGGACTTCCACGAAGTGGGTCTCGGCGGCGTTCGGCAGGATGTCCAGCCCGCGCCGCACCGCGCGGGCGGGCACGACCAGGTCGGCGCGACTGCCGACCAGCAGCACCCGGCAGGTGACCTTGGCCAGCTCGATCACCAGGTCGGAGCGCAGCCGGATCGATCCGTCGGCCAGTTCGTTGCGCAGCACCAGGCTGCGATAGATCTGCCAGTACGAGCGGCCCGGATAGCCGGGCATGCTCGACATGAAACGGTCCGTGGCTTCCATCCGGGCCAGCGCCTCGGTGTCGAGGGCGTTGCGGAGCAGGAACATCGGCCGGGCGAGCTCCCGGTCGATGGCCTGCAAGCGGAAGCCGAGCTGCACGAATTCCTCGGGAATCCCGCCCATCAGCCGGGTGGCCACGGCCATCTCGCGGCCGCCGGTGACCCGGGCGGCCCACCGCAGGGGCACCAGCATCGGGGTGCGCGCTTGGTCTATCGGCGTGGCCAGGCCGGTGATCGAGGCGATCGGCAGGTCGGGGTGGGCGGCCGCGGCGAGCAGTGCCATCGCACCGCCCAGCGACCAGCCGATGACGTCGACCGGCCCGTCGTGCTCGTGCGCGACCCGCAGGATCGCCTCGGGCAGAATGTCGTGCGTCCAGTCCTCGAGCCCGAGATCGCGGTCGGCGTAACCGAATCGGCCGTAGTCGAGGACATACGGTTGCCTGCCCTGCGCCAGCAGGAAGCGCACCAGACTCTGGCCCGGACGTAGATCGAAGCAGGCGGGCGTCACCGCCAGCGGTGGCACCAGCAGGACCGGGTTCCCGGTGCCCGGCGTCGCGCGGTCGAAGCGCCGCAACTGCCGGTGCGCACCGGAGTACACCGTGCTCGACGGCGCGGGCCGCGCCGATTCGAGCCCGTCACCGAACGACACCGACCACACATTGCGCACCGCCCGGCGCGCGTCGGCCACGATCCCCAGCACCACAGAACCCCTCACTTCACCCGCTACCGCCGCCGGGCGGTGCTCACCTGTCGAGTCGTCACGCCGCGTGGCGGTCCGCGCCTGCCCGCGCACCGGCGGCGGGCCCGGTCGCCGGGCCGGAGAGCCGCCGTCCGAACAGCACCTGCGTGGCGGCCCGGACGAACCCGGCCAGGCCGTGCCTGCCCGCGGGCAGCCCGAGCACACTCCACACCGTGCGCGTCTGCGACGGTGTCGCGGGCGCGCCGGCGAACCGGTCGGCCAGCCAGTTCAGGCTCAGCGGGGTCGACAACGCCAGCAGCGTGATGTGCTCGCTGAGCCGGTCGCGCAGGTAGGTGACGTGCGCGCCGTGGGCGCGATAGCGGTCAACCAGGGCGTCGATGTCGGTGGCCGCGATGATCTGGTCGTGCACCGCCTGGACGACGAGCAGCGGCGCCGACGGCGCCCTCGTGCCGAGTTCGGCATCGGCGAACACCGCCACCAGTTCCTCGAGCGCGAGCAGCTCGGCGATCGGCATGGTCGTGTGCCGGTCGACGTGATAGCGCGCCAGGCGCAGCACCGACCCGCCGGTGGTCGAGCGGGCCGCCCGTTCGAGCACGGCGTGACCCGCTTCGCTGACATGCTCGCCGAGGACGGCGTCGAAGGCCGGATACACCCGGCGCAGCGCGGACACCACCAGGGTCGGCAGGCCGGCGTGCAGGCTGCCGTTGAGCCGATGGAAGGTCGAGAGCAGATCCCCCACCGGAGAGCCGAGGACCGCGCCGACGATGTCGAGCTCCGGCGCGTAGGTGGGCGCCATCTCCGCCGCCCACGCGGTCGCCAGGCCACCGCCGGAGTACCCCCACAGACCCACCTGCGCCCGCGGATCCAGGCCCAGCGGTGCGAAGGACAGCGCGGCGCGGGCGCCGTCGAGGGCCCGGTAGCCGGGCTCGCGCGGGGCGCCCCAGGCACCGAGCATGCCTTCGTGATCAGGGATGGAGACGGCCCAGCCCCGGCTCAGCGCGTCGGCGAAACACAGGAGTTCGACGTGGGCGAACGTGCCGATCGCGCGCGAGCCGCGCTGCAGCGCGTAGGACGGGAAGCCGCGCGAGGACACCGCGTCGATCGCGCACTGGAAGGACAGCAGCGGCGTCGCCGGTCCGGGTCCGCCGACCGGTGCGATCACGGTTGTCACCGCGGCTTCGGGCCGTCCGTTCAGGTCGGTGGTGCGGTACAGCAACTGCCACGCGGTCACCTTCAGCGGGATCAGGCCGAAGGCGGCGAGCTCGATCGGTCGCGACCGCAGGATCGTGCCCTCGGCGTGCTGCTCGAATCCGGCCCGTGGCTGATAGAACGGGTCGTTGTCGGGCAGGACGGCCCAGGCGGGGGCCGACCAGGTCTCGGCGCGCGATCGGGTGGGGTCGGCAGTCAACGGTGTACTCCAGAGAAAGGGTTCGGATGACGGGCCGGCTATCGAAGACCGGCCCGTCGGAGCGGATCGTCGTGGTTCAGGCGGCCCGGCGGGCGGGCTCGCTGCGATAGCGAGAGGCCGCGCCGTCGATGCCGAGCAGACGCCAGGTGAGCTTGGCGACCGGGTTCATCAGGCCGGTGCCGACCGCCAGCGCACGCACGTCACCGAAGACGTCACGCTTGGTGGCCTGTGACTCCGGGCTGCCCCAGTACGCCTCGCGCATCACCTCGTCCGGGATACCGAACTTGTCCACGAATTCCTTCGGCGGCGTCGCGATCATCGACAGCATCACCCGCATGGCGATCGGGAAGGCCACCGACAGTACGGTTTTCGTGAGCGGATTCATCGACGGCACGTTCTTGCGCAGGTACTCGTGCGCGAACGAGATATGCCTGGCTTCCTCGGCCACGTGGATCTGCATCACCCGGTGGACCATCGGGTGCATGTCCACGCCACCGCGCAGCAGCGACTTCTGCAGGTGATCGATCGGTTCCTCGCCGCCGAGGATCATGGTGAAGAACAGCTCGGGGAAGTAC
>NZ_JBCGFB010000102.1:0-22000 GCF_038752175.1 Nocardia sp. No.11
CGACCTGGACGGGTCGGCGCGACGGGCCCGCGCGGTCGACGACGAGTGCCGCGAACACGGCCTGTTGCCCCTGCGCTGGGCCACGGCGCTGCTGCGTGCCGGGGTGTGCGCGGAGGCCGAGTCGCGGGCCGCCGCAGCCGAAGCCGCAGATCATGCGGCCCGAATCCGCGCATGGGGTGGGGATTTCACGGCGCCGTCCTGGTGACCCCTCCCCGGTGATCTTCCTGAGAGGTCTCATAGAAGGGGCCAGGCCCGCTAGCGGGTGATCAACGGGTCGCTATTGTTAGTCCCGTTCCGCCCCTTCGGTGGAAGCTCGGTCACATTGGACCGCGCCACTCGTAACGCCAGGAAAATCTCTGACGATGACGCATATGGGCGAAGAGTTGGACCTCGCCGTCGCTGCGGCTGCGCAGGGCGACAGGACTGCTTTAGCTCAGGTACTGGAACTGATCCGTCCGCTGGTAGTCCGCTACTGCCGGGCCAGGATCGGGGCCGCGGAGCGCGGGCAGCTCTCCGCGGATGATGTTGCGCAAGAGGTCTGTTTGGCTGTGATGACCGCCCTGCCCCGCTATCAGGATCAGGGTCGGCCCTTCATGGCCTTCGTTTACGGCATCGCTTCGCACAAGGTCGCCGACGCCCATCGCAACGCCGCCCGTAACAAGGCGGAGGCGATGGCCGAAGTACCAGATGTCATATCCACCGACCAGGGACCGGAGCAGCGAGCTCTCGACTCGGAGACGAGCAGGCAGATGAACACTCTGCTGGCAACACTCCCCGAGAAACATCGGGAAATCCTGATCCTGCGCTTGGTCATGGGTCTGTCAGCAGAGGAAACCGCAGTCGCCGTGGGCAGCACGGCGGGGGCGATACGAGTAGCCCAGCACAGGGCACTCGCGAAACTGAAGTCACAAGTGGCGAGGGCAGGTGAAATGTATGGCTAGGGATGGCGAGCGCGGTCGAGGCGACCGGAAGGTTTGGCGTGGGTCGCACGACAGCGGTCCCTACGCCGCCGAGGATGCCGGTGATTCCGGTCCGGTCGACATCGCGGCGGTGCGCAGCGATGATGCGCTGATCGACGCGATCGCGAGCGACGGACCGGTGCGTACCGACAGCCCCGAGGAGTTCCAGCTGGCGTCGTTGCTCGCGGATTGGCGAGCTGACCTGCTGGCCGAGCCGATGCCCGCGGGTCCTGATCTGGACACCGTGTTCGCGGCGGTCAATCAGGAGATCGGCGCGCGGCAGGTTCGAGTCGGAGCTTCCTCGCGCGGACGTCTACGGCTGGTACGACCCATTCTCGGCGCGGCCGCGGCACTGGCCGTGGTCTTCGGCGGCATCACAGCGTTCTCCTACAGCGCGGCACCCGGCGATCCGCTGTGGCGCGTCAAGGAGGTCGTGTTCAGCGAGCAGGCGCAGTCGACCGTCGTGGCACGTGCCGACGACGATCTCGTCGCCGCGCAGAACCTGCTCGACGCCGGTAACCCGGAGCAGGCGCGGGCCCGGCTGGAACAGGCTTCGGCCACCGCGAGCCAGGTCAACGACCCGGGCAAGCGGGAGGATCTGGTCGCCCGCTGGAACCTGCTGCGTGACGAGCTGGCCAAGCGCGCGCCGGAGATCGCCGCCCAGCTGGCGCCGTCGGCGCCGACCTCACCCGGACAGACCAAGCCCACCTCACCGTCGCCGGCCTCGCCGACCCCCAACCCGGGCAGCACCGCTCCGGTGGCGCCGACCGGTCCCGGTGGTACCGCCGACCCGTCCTCGGAGCCGCCGGTGATCCTGCAGACGCCGGGTCCGGGTTCGGAGACCAAGCCGCTCGTCCCACCGGTCACCGTCGAACCCACGGTGCCGCCGGTGACCACCGTGCCGACCACACCACCCCCGGTGACGGTCGACCCGACCACCCCGCAGACAACCATCGCCGAACCACCGCCGGTCACCGTGCCGACGGTGGTCCCGACGTCCGCTCCGGTGCCACCCACGGTGCCACCGACCCTGCAGACGCCGCCGGCCATGACGATCCTGCCCGCACCGCCCGCGGTGCCGTCACCCTGATCGTCGCGTTCTGACGACGAAGGCCCCGAACCTCAGGTTCGGGGCCTTCGTCGTTGGTGTCTGTCGATGCCGTGCGGCATCCGTCCCCCGCGCACGCGTGACCGGAGCGGGGGAGCGGCGCCCAGCGGACGGCTCAGCTGTCGAAGCCGTCGAATCCGTCGCCGTGGAACGCCTCGTTCATCGAGGCGTCCGCGTAGCCGCGGCAGTAGTCCCAGGTGACGTACGCCTCGGGCGTCGGGTCGTAGGCGGGCTCGTGCGGACGGACGGTGCCGTCGACGAGTAGCTGGAGCAGGTTCGCCCGCAGCATGTCCCAGTCGTGGTAGTGATCTTGCCGACAATCCTCGCAGCTGACGACGAGCCCGCGGATGCCGCGATGGGCCAGCAGGGCTTCGTAGACGGCGAGGTCGGCGAGATCTTCCTCGACCGCGAGGCGCTCATGAGGATCCAGCGGCTCACCGGGCTCGATCGCATCGAGCGCGGCAGACGGGTCGGAGGGGTCTCCGGCGAAGGGATCCGGCGGCAGGCCAGGTGGTAGATGGTCACGCACATCCCCACGGTACGCAGTACTTGGTGGTCTGCGCCAGCGATGCACCGGGCAAGTTTGCCGCGGGGCTCACTTCACAGGCGTGTTCGCCCGCCGGATACCATGGAATGCAGGCGTCGGCGAGCTTGTTCTCACCGACCATCAATCATTTCCGCTCAGCACCGTCGCGCTGCATCTATCGGCGTCGGTTGCTACCGACGACCAGGAGGGGTCGATCCGAATGAGTAATCCCGTGTCGGGCGAACGAATCGCGGTGCGCCCTCCTACGGGTGGCGACGATCCGACCAAGATCGCCATGCTCGGCCTCACGTTCGACGACGTGCTGTTGCTGCCTGCCGCCTCGGATCTCATCCCCAGTTCCGTCGAGACCTCCAGCAGGCTCACCAGGGAGATCACCCTGCGCACCCCGCTGGTGAGTTCGGCCATGGACACCGTCACCGAGGCCCGCATGGCCATCGCGATGGCGCGTGCCGGTGGTATGGGCGTGCTGCACCGCAACCTCTCGGCCGCCGATCAGGCCGCCCAGGTGGAGACGGTGAAGCGGTCGGAGGCGGGCATGGTGACCGACCCGGTCACCTGTCGTCCCACCGACACCCTCGCCGAGGTCGACGCCATGTGCGCCCGGTTCCGCATCTCGGGTCTGCCCGTGGTGGACGAGACCGGCGCGCTGGTGGGCATCATCACCAACCGTGACATGCGTTTCGAGGTCGATCAGGATCGTCGCGTCGACGAGGTGATGACCAAGGCGCCGCTGATCACCGCCCAGGAGGGCGTCACCGCCGAGGCCGCGCTGGGTCTGCTGCGCCGCCACAAGATCGAGAAGCTGCCGATCGTCGACGGCAACGGCCGCCTGCGCGGCCTGATCACGGTCAAGGACTTCGTCAAGACCGATCAGTACCCCAACGCCACCAAGGACCGCGACGGCAGGCTGCTGGTCGGCGCCGCGATCGGCGTCGGCGAGGACTCCTGGTCGCGCGCGATGACGCTGGGCGACGCCGGGGTCGACGTGCTGATCGTCGACACCGCGCACGGTCACCAGTCGCAGGTGCTGCAGATGGTCGCCAAGGTCAAGGCCGAGGTGGGCGACCGGATCCAGATCGTCGGCGGCAATGTCGCCACCCGCGCGGGCGCCGCGGCGCTCGTCGAGGCGGGCGTCGACGCTGTCAAGGTGGGTGTCGGTCCCGGCTCGATCTGCACCACCCGCGTGGTCGCCGGTGTCGGCGCCCCGCAGATCACCGCGATCCTCGAGGCCGTCGCCGCGTGCAAGGCCGCCGGTGTGCCGGTCATCGCCGACGGTGGCGTGCAGTACTCCGGTGACGTCGCCAAGGCCATCGCGGCCGGCGCCTCCACCGTGATGCTCGGCTCGCTGCTCGCGGGCACCGCCGAGGCCCCCGGTGACCTGATCCTGGTCAACGGCAAGCAGTTCAAGAGCTACCGCGGCATGGGTTCGCTCGGTGCCATGCAGGGACGCGGCCAGGCCAAGTCGTACTCCAAGGACCGCTACTTCCAGGACGACGTGCTCGCCGAGGACAAGCTGGTCCCCGAGGGCATCGAGGGACGCGTGCCGTTCCGTGGCCCGGTCAACCAGGTGATCCACCAGCTCGTCGGCGGCCTGCGCGCGGCCATGGGCTACACCGGTTCGCAGAACATCGAGCACCTGCAGAACGCGCAGTTCGTGCAGATCACCGCGGCGGGCCTCAAGGAGAGTCACCCGCACGACATCACCATGACGGTCGAGGCCCCGAACTACACCGGGCGCGGCTGAGTACAATAGCTGCGTTTGTGCGCCGGAGGGCCGACCTCCGGCGCACAAACACGTGGGCAACTCGCACCTGGCAGGGGCTTGCGGTCCGCTGACCAACAGCGAAGGCTGGCGTCGAGATGTTGTCGGCCTTCCAACACCAACGTTCCCCGCACCCGCGACCTCGAGGAGCGGCGGCCACGCAGTGGCCGGTTCGCGGCCGGGCCGCCGGCCAGGCGCCGCGGCGTCGGCGACGCAGGAGCAAGCCGCGGTGACCGACCGGCGGCCCCCAGGGGGCCGCGAACTCGAGCGCGCCCGCGCTCAGAAAGCAGAGCGTGACTGTGCGTGACATGGTGGAAATCGGAATGGGCAGGGTCGCGCGGCGGACCTACGAGCTCGACGACGTCGACATCGTCCCCTCGCGGCGGACGCGCTCGTCCAAGCAGGTCTCGCTGGCCTGGCAGCTCGACGCCTACCGTTTCGAGATCCCGGTGCTCTCGCACCCGACCGACGCGCTGGTCTCCCCGGAGTTCGCGATCGAGCTGGGTCGCCTCGGCGGCCTCGGGGTGATCAACGGTGAGGGCCTGTGGGCCCGGCACGCCGACGTCCAGGACAAGGTCGATCAGCTGATCGATCTCGTCGACAAGGGGGGTTACGAACGCGCGATCTCCCTGCTGCAGGAATTACACGCCGCGCCCATGCAGCCCGATCTGCTCGCGGCCGCGGTCGCGCAGGTGCGCGCCGCGGGCGTGACCACCGCGGTGCGGGTCAGCCCGCAGAACGCGCGGGCGCTGACCCCGGCGCTGGTGCAGGCCGGGGTCGACCTGCTGGTGGTGCAGGGCACCATCATCTCCGCCGAGCATGTGGGCGACGGTGAGCCGCTGAACCTGAAGACCTTCATCGCCGAGCTGGACGTGCCGGTCGTGGCCGGTGGCGTGAGCGACCACCGCACCGCGCTGCACCTGATGCGCACCGGCGCCGCGGGCGTCATCGTCGGCTACGGCTCCTACCCGGGCGCCACCACCACCGGCGAGGTGCTCGGCATCGGCGTGCCGATGGCGACCGCGATCGCCGACGCCGCCGCGGCCCGCCGCGACTACCTCGACGAGACCGGCGGCCGCTACGTGCACGTCATCGCCGACGGTGACGTCGCCACCTCCGGCCAGCTCGCCAAGGCGATCGCCTGTGGCGCCGACGCCGTGATGCTCGGTGTGCCGCTGTCGGTGTCGGCCGAGGCGCCCGGGCGGGGCTGGTACTGGCCCTCGGCGACCGCGCACCCCTCGGTGCCGCGCGGCTCGTTCCTGCCGGTCGACGAGTCCTGGCTCGACGGCGCCGACGGCACGGTGACCCGCCCGAACCTCGAGCGCGTGCTCTACGGCCCCTCCGACGACCCGTTCGGCTCGCTGAACCTGGTCGGTGGCCTGCGCCGCTCGATGGCCAAGGCCGGCTACTCCGACCTCAAGGAATTCCAGAAGGTCGGGCTCAGCGTCCGCTAGCGCACGGGGGTCAGGGCGACCCTTTCCCGCAGGAACCGTGCGATCGCCGCGTTGACCGGTTCCGGGTGGGTCATCGTGACGGCCAGCCGGGCGCCATCGATCTCCATGAAGGTGGAGGCGGTGAGCCCGTCGGCCAGCGTGCGGGCGCGCGTGCCCGCGATGCCGCTGTGGGTGGCGTGGATGATCAGTGCGGGGCAGGTGATCTCGCGCAGCCGGTCCAGCACGGAGTCGCGTCCGAGCAGGCAGCCGACGGCGGCGTCGAGGCCGTTGTGGGCGTCGCTGACCCAGCGTTTGGTCCACACGTCGCGATGCTGATCGTCGTCGCCGATCAGCCAGTCGGCCAGGCGGCCCGCCGCTTCCTCGCGCGAGCCCTTGTCGTGCCACTCGTCGAGGAAGCGCTGGGTCGCGGTGGACTGCTCCCTGGTCGGCCCGTGCGCCTCGGTGCTGATGAGGATGAGCGCGGCGACCCGCTCCGGCGCGACCAGCGCGGTCCGCAACGCCGTGAATCCCCCTTGCGCGGTGCCGCCGACCACGGCGCGCTCGGCGCCGATGTCGTCGAGGACCGTCAGTGCGTCGCGCGCGGCGGTCCAGTACGTGAACGGCAACCGCTGATCCTTGGTGCGGCCGTGTCCGCGCGCGTCCCAGGCCACGATCCGGAATTCGGGTGCCAGCACGGCCTGCTGCGCGGCGAACATGGTGCGGTCCATGAAGAATTCGTGGGCGAGCAACACCACCGGCCCCGTGCCACCGCTGTCCTCGTAGTAGATGTCGGCATCGATCGCGCGGGCGAATGGCACGAGCACGAGGATAGCCAGCCCGACCGGGGATTGCGCAATGTTCTCCCAACGCGTGTGCGCGCACCGATGCCCGCTGCTCGGCCCTCGTGCGGCGTCACTAAACTGTCCCGGTGGCAGAAACTCAGAGACCGGTCCTCGTCGTCGACTTCGGCGCACAGTACGCCCAGCTGATCGCCCGCCGGGTGCGCGAGTCGCGCGTGTTCTCCGAGGTGATTCCACACACCATGACGGTGGAGGAGATCGCCGAGAAGCAGCCGCTGGCCGTCATCCTGTCCGGTGGCCCGTCCAGTGTGTACGCCGAGGGTGCGCCCCAGCTCGACGCCCGGCTGTTCGACCTGAACGTGCCGGTGTTCGGCATCTGCTACGGCTTCCAGGCGATGGCGCAGGCCCTGGGCGGCACGGTGGCCCACACCGGCACCCGCGAGTACGGCCGCACCGAGCTCAACATCGACGGTGGCGTGCTGCACGGCGGCCTGCCGACCATCCAGCCGGTCTGGATGAGCCACGGTGACGCCGTGACCGACGCCCCCGAGGGCTTCGAGGTCACCGGCACCACCGCGGGCGCCCCGGTCGCCGCCTTCGAGGATCGCGCCCGCCGCCTGGCCGGCGTCCAGTACCACCCGGAGGTGCTGCACTCGCCGCACGGGCAGCAGGTGCTGAGCCGCTTCCTGCACGAGCTGGCTGGTATCCCCGCGCAGTGGACCCCGGCCAACATCGCCGAGGCCCTGATCGAGGACGTGCGCGCGCAGATCGGCGACGGCCACGCCATCTGCGGTCTGTCCGGCGGTGTCGATTCCGCCGTCGCCGCCGCGCTGGTGCAGCGCGCGATCGGTGACCGCCTCACCTGCGTGTTCGTCGACCACGGTCTGCTGCGGGCCGGCGAGCGCGAGCAGGTGCAGCAGGACTTCGTCGCGGCGACCGGCGCCAAGCTGGTGACCGTCGACGCGGTGGACAAGTTCCTGGGCGAGCTGAAGGGCGTCTCCGACCCGGAGGAGAAGCGCAAGATCATCGGCCGCGAGTTCATCCGCTCCTTCGAGGACGCGGTCTCGGGCATCGTGCTCGAGGAGGGCGCGGCCGCGGGGACCGCGCCGAAGGTCGAGTTCCTGGTGCAGGGCACCCTGTACCCGGACGTCGTCGAATCCGGCGGCGGCACCGGCACCGCGAACATCAAGAGCCACCACAATGTCGGCGGCCTGCCCGACGACCTCGAGTTCGACCTGGTCGAGCCGCTGCGCCTGCTGTTCAAGGACGAGGTCCGCGCGGTCGGCCGCGAGCTGGGCCTGCCCGAGGAAATCGTTGCCCGCCAGCCCTTCCCTGGCCCCGGTCTGGCCATCCGCATCGTCGGCGAGGTGACCGCCGATCGGCTCGACCTGCTCCGCCAGGCCGACGCCATCGCCCGCGAGGAACTCACCGCCGCGGGCCTGGACAAGCAGATCTGGCAGTGCCCGGTCGTGCTGCTGGCCGACGTGCGCTCGGTCGGTGTGCAGGGCGACGGCCGCACCTACGGTCACCCGATCGTGTTGCGCCCGGTGTCGAGCGAGGACGCGATGACCGCGGACTGGACCCGCCTGCCCTACGACGTGCTCGAGCGCATCTCCACGCGCATCACCAATGAGGTGTCCGACGTCAACCGCGTGGTGCTCGATGTGACGAGCAAGCCGCCGGGCACCATCGAATGGGAGTAGGGCGCTAGGCCGGTCGCCGTGGCGGCGCCACCTGGGTGAGCAGCAGCCTGCCGAGGAGGAAGCCGCCGGGCGGCCGATGGGTGGTCGGCGGCAGCGCCTTCGCCAGCGGAGTGGGCTGCCGATCGGATCGGGAATCGTCCATTGCCGTGTGTCCTCCGACGACAATGGCCCGTCACGGTGACGGGCCATTGTCGTATCTCGGTGTTCGGTGAGCTTTCGTCAGTGTCGTTTGCCGCGCGGGGAGATCGTCAGCATCAGGCCGATGACGATCGCCGCGATCACCACGCCCCAGCCGATCGGCAGGATGCCGCCGCTGTCGGGGGTCGGTGCGCCGAGCAGGGCCCAGACGCTCAGGGCCAGGGCGATCAGTCCGGTGCAGAGCAGGGAGAACGCCGGTCGGCGGGGTTCGGTGCCGGTCGGGTCAGCCACGGGTCACCTCCACGTCACCCAGGTGCATCTTGATGTGCAGGTCCAGGACCGGGGCGCCCGGGGTTTTCGGGCCGCTCAGACCTTCGACGCAGGTCGCGTCGGCCACCCGGATGTCACATGTCGTGTTCACTGTCATCCCCTCGGGCAGGTGCACTTTCGCGTCACCGATGTTCACCGCGACTTCGACGCTGCGCGATTCGGTGAGGTTCAGGCCCCGCAGATCCAGAGTGCCCGAACCGATGTCGAGGGCGTAGCGGGGCTGGAGTTCCGACACCGAGGTGGGCGCCCAGACGCGATCGCCGATGGCGCCGCCGTTCTCGAAGTCGATCGGCCCGATCAGCGAGGCCAGCAGGACGAACCCGGCCAGCGGGGCGGTCAGTACCAGCAGTCCGTAGCCGCGCCGCAGGAACGCGCCCGCGATCAGCCCGAGCCCGACGACCGCGAGCGCGACGGCCGCGATCCGCGCCGGGGTCATCCATTCGACGCCCGAGGCCGCGGCCGCACCGGCGAACGCCGCCGCCAGGATCGCCAGGCCGATGGTGACCGGGGTGAGCCGCGACCGCGGCTTCTTCGGCGGCGGGGGCGGCACCGCCACGGCGTAGCGCGGTGCCGCCTCGGGGAGCTCCCAGGCCAGCGGCGCGATGCCGAGCGGATCGATGCCGCTGGGCACCTGCGCGCCGCTGCGCGGGAAACCCGGTGTGGGCGAGGGGAGGTCCGTGCGGAGGGCGGCGGTCGCGCCGAGCCCGTGGTACTGGATCGGCGCGGGTGTCGCCACCTCGGCCGATCCGGCGTCGCGCTTGTCGAGATCGATGGTCGTCGTGGGATCGCTCGAATCGTCCACGGGGCGGACGAGATCGGTCGATGCGGCCCGCGGCGTGGCATCCGCTGCGTCGGGCTCGGCCGTGCTGGCGGGCGTCGAGGTGGCGGTGTCCATGTCGGCGGGTGGGTTCGTCGTGTCGTCTACCGCTGCGGCCGCGGCGGATTCGCTCGTCGCGACCGCGTCGACTACGTCCGCCGAATCCGACGCGTGCGCGACGTCGGTGGGGCCGGGTTCGTCGGTGGCCGGTGCGACGTCCTTGTGCAGCACGATCGTCTCGGTGGCGTCGACCCGGAGCAGGGGCGTGGATTCGGCTGCGTCGGTGCGGGTTTCCTCGCGGGGCAGCACGGTCGTGGCCGGATCGGGGGCGTAGGCGTCCGGCAGCTTGGTGTAGGGCGTGTACATCCCGGTCGGCGGCACGTCCGGGACGTACGGGTACCCGCGCACCGGCACGCCGGTCGGGTAGCCCGCGGCAGGATAGCCCGCGGTGCCGAGCGATTCGGCGCGGACGGTGTCGAAACCGCTGGGCAGTTCGGGATGTCGGATGTAGAGCATCCACCAGCCCGCCAGCATCAGTCCCATGCTGACCACCCCGGAGCCGCCCATCCCGAGCCCCACCGGCCCCATGGTCGAGACCGCGATCGCCAGCGCGACGATCAACACGATCGTCTTGGTCTGCGAGTGCGTGCCGCGCGCGTGATCGGTCAGCGCCTCGGCCGCCGACGCCTCGTTCCCCGCGGAGCTGAGCACCAGCCACGCGAGCAGATACAGCACGATGCCCGCGCCACCGAAGATCGTCGACACCACGAACGCCACCCGCAGCAGCACCGGATCGACGCCGTAGCGGAGCCCGAACCCGGCCGCGACGCCGGCGATCGGCC
This sequence comes from Nocardia sp. No.11, assembly GCF_038752175.1. NCBI lineage: Bacteria > Bacillati > Actinomycetota > Actinomycetes > Mycobacteriales > Nocardiaceae > Nocardia > Nocardia sp. No.11. Next base: position 10,440 of record NZ_JBCGFB010000102.1, read on the forward strand.
CCTGCCGCGGCAGCCGGACGGGCCGCGTATGCCACATCTGCTGGATCTGGTCACCGAAGCTCGTTCTGCTCATGTCCTCCATGGTGTGCTCGACCAGTCCTTTCGCACATCGGGGTGAACCCTGAGGTTTGCCCGGGTTCCCCGGTCAGGCGCAGGGTGGGCGGTAGGAGACGTTCGGGACCTGACGGTGCCAGACGGGTTCGGTGAGCGCGTCGCCGGTGGCCGCGCAGATCCGGGCGGCGACCTGCTCGGGGTCCAGCTCCCAGACGCCGAGCTGGCCGTTGTCGGTGATCACGACCAGCTGTTCGCCGTCGGGATGCACGACCACCCGGCGATTGCGTCCGTCGGCGGGCCCGATCGGGCCGACGCCCTTGTGGGGTGCGCGCGGGTCCTCGATGGACCACAGCACGGTGGTCCCGTCATCGCTGGACAGGGCCAGACTGTCGCCGCCGATCGCGGTGGACAGCGAGATGATCGGGGACATCTCGGTGCGGATAGGGTCGGTGAGCGGCGCGATCGATCCGGGCTCCGCGACCGCCCACAGCCGGAAGTTGTCGAACTCCGTCACGATCATCGTGCGGTTGTCGGGCAGCAGCTGGGACGGCTGGAAGGTGGTCGTGGCGTGGGCGTCCACGGTGCCGATCAGTCGTGGATGGTCCGGGTCGGCCAGGCTCCAGATCTGGCGCAGGTACGGCTGCGCGCTGTCGCCGGGGTCGTAGGACATGGTCTCGAGCCGGTCGCCGTCGGCGGCGAAGCGGCCCGAGGAGAACTGCCCGTGTGTCGCGGTGAGCGGTGCTCCCCGGCGCACCGGTGCGGCCCGATCGGTGACGTCCCACAGCTGGAGCGTGGAGCCGTGGATCACCATCATCCGGTCGCCCTCGACGATCGATTCCGTGGTGTCGTCGGCGGGCCACGGTGCCAGCGGGCGCGGGGCCGCTGGATCGTCGAGGGCGAACACGAGTCGCTGGGCGCCGTATCGGTCGTGGACCGAGAGCGTGCGTCCGTCGGAACTCAGCGCCGGGTCCGACCGGCCGGGCGCACCGGCGATCGTGGTCACCCGGACCGGGCGTCGGGGATCGCTGGTGTCCCAGACCACGAGGGACCCGCTGGCGGACAGCACGGCCATCCGGTCGCCCGCCTGATCGAACACGGGCGTGAACGACGAATGCGGTGCCGTCGTGACCATCGATCGGGGCATCGTCCACAGGCGCAGCGATCCGTCGTTGCCCGCGCCGGCCAGCGTCGACGTGCCGGGCAGCTCGATGAGCGAGCGCGGGCCGCTGTCACAGACCGAGGCGACGGCCTGCAGGCAGGGGCCGGGACTCACCGCCAGCGCGGGTCCGGCCGGCTCCGGTTGGGCCGGATCGATGATGTTCCACAACCGGCCCGCTTCGGCGGAGCTGGTCGCGAGCCCGGTGCCGTGCCCGGTGAAGGCGATCGAGTGCAGGACGTCGTTGTCGACCCGGAAGGGCGAGCCGTAGCGACGTGGGCGATCGGGGTCGGTGACCTGCCAGAGTTCCACCCGGCTCGATTGCGGGCCCGCGGCCTCGGCCGATCCGTAGGTGCCGACGGCGAGCATCGTGGCGTCCGGGCTGAACGCGAGGTCGCGAAAATGATCGCTGCCCGGGATGACGATGGGGGCGCCGACCGGCCGTGCCGTCACCGGATCGCGGACATCCCACAGCTGCACCACATCGGGCGCCCCGGTGTCGAAGACGAGTCTGCCGATCGCGAGCAGGGCGCCGTCGGGACTGAACTCGACGACCGATTGCACGTGCGCGGAGCCGTCACCGGGCAGCTCGATGCGGCGTACGGGACCAGGCCGCTCCCCGAGGGACCAGAACGTCACCGTCGTCGCGTCCGACTCGACGAGGTGGGTGCCGCGCGGGCTGACCGCCATCGACTGCCGCCGACCGGGGGTGAGGGTCTGGAGCAGCCGCGGTGCCTCCGGCCGTGCGAAGTCCCACCACTGCACGCCGGACGGCCCGTTGGTGACCGCGCCGGTGCCGCCGGGGACGAAGGCCAGCACATCGATGGGGACGGCGAAATCGGATGCGATTCGTCGCGGTCGCCGCGCGTCGGTGGTGTCCCAGAAGCGGGCATGGCGGGCGAGATCGATGGAGACCAGCAGCCCGTCCGCCGGGCGGGCGACCAGGGTGTCGATCTGCTGGTCATGGGCGGGAATCGTGGTCGCGAGCGGCAGTTCCTGGCTGTTGAGCAGCTGGGTCCTGCTCGCCGGGTCGGGGCGCATCCGGAACGCGGCCAGCGACAGCTGCGCCGACAGCGACGGATCGCTGGTCCTGCTCCGCTGGGCGGCGGCGACCAGCTCGGTGTAGTCGCGGTCCGCGGTGCGCTGGTCGGCGAGCTTGCCGCGGTCCCAGGCGACGACACCGGTAGCCAGCAGCGCGAGCACCACGGCGGCGGCACCGGCCCGTCGGCGCCGGCCGAACCGGGCCGATCGCCCGGAGGCGTCGAGGAAGGCGCGGGCCCGCGGGCTGGTCGCGGTGCCACGGGCGTGCTCGTTCGCGCTGTCGAGCCGGGTGCCGCGATAGAGCAGCGCGGGATCGCGGGCGGCCGCCTCCCATTCGGTGGCGTCGGTCTCGAGGCGCTGGCGGACCAGGTGTCCGACCCGATCGGTGTCGATCCACCCGCGCAGCCGGGGCCAGGCGGTCAGCACGATCTCGTGGGAGAACTGCACCGAGTCCGCGTCCAGGGCGAGCAGCCTGCTCGCGGCGAGCACGTCCAGCGCCTGCCCCGCGGCGGTGGGATCGGCGCCCCGGGCGAGCAGTTCGGTCCGGCCGACGACGCGGCGGGTATCACGCGTGTCCTGGCCGACGGTGACCAGCGAGCCCAGCAGTTCCTGGGCGGCGTCCTGCTGGGCCGGGGTGAGTTCGCTCCACGCCGATTCGGCGGTCTCGGCGACCGACCCCGCCACCGCGCCCGCCGTGCGATACCCGGCGACGGTGAGTTTGCGGCCCTCGCGCTGCTGCCAGGTCGCGGCCATCACATGTGAGAGCAGCGGCAGGGCACCGGGGTCGTAGCCGTCGGTGTCGGCGTGCGCGCCGAGCCCGCGCAGCTCGGTCAGCACCAGCTCTTCCAGGCCCTGTTCGAGGGTGAGACCGGCTGCGGCCGCCGGCCCGGTGATCGCGCGCGAGACCTCGTCCAGCGACATCGGACCGAGCAGATAGTCGTTGTGCTGCAGGCTGTCCCGCAGGATCGGATGGTGCAGGCAGCGCTCGTAGAAGTCGGCCCGCAGCGCCAGGACCACGGTGAGTGGATCACGCGGGCGGCTGGTCAGCTCGGCGAGCGCGGTCAGGAACGCCGAGCGCTCGGCCTCGTCCGGGCAGAGGGTGAACAGTTCCTCGAACTGGTCGACGACGAGCACCCGGAGGTCGGGGCCGAGCGCGGCGGCCAGCCCGGCGGTCGGTGCCGTGCCCGGTGTCATGGTGGCCGACGGCAGGTCGAGGGCCGGGCGCAGGCCCGCGGCCAGCAGCGAGGACTTGCCCGCGCCCGAGGCGCCGATCAACACCACGATGCCGGTGGTGGCGCGGACCAGGTCGACGAACGCGGTGGTGGCCTGTTCACGTCCGAAGAACAGCGCGCGCTCCTCGGCCCGGAAGGCCCGCAGGCCAGGGTAGGGGCAGGTGTCGCCCTCGCTCGCCGTCGCCGTCCAGGTCACCGATTCCTGCCATAGGCGCCGCCATTCGTGCGGGTCGGCGAGCCTGCGCGGCAGTTGATGCTGGGCTTTTTCGGTCAGCTCGACCAGTGTCAGGATCACCGGCAGCAGCGATTCGAAGCGGGCGGGTACGTTGCGCCCGGCTTTCCAGTCACTGATCCGCTGTGCCGACGGCGTGCCGGTCTGGGTGTTGCGCATGCGCCGCTCCGTGGCTGAGGCGACACGGCGCAGCGTCGGATTGCCCGCTGCGGCATAGAGTTCGGCGAACCGCTGCGCGAAAAGCGCACGTGGCGAAGAACTCTCCTGATCCTCGATGGTCAAAGAACCCCCCGTTCGGTGAAAACGACCGAGGAGAATGATATTTGGCGCATCGGGACCCGGCGCGCCGCCGGGTCCCGATGCGGTCAGAGGAACATGGTGTCGCCGAAGACCGAGTTGGTCGCGCTCACCTGCGGCGTGGTCGCGGTGACCGTCGCCCAGGAGTAGATGTTGAGCGGCCCGCCGCAGTTGCCGACCATCAGATGGAAGTCACGGTTCACCAGGTAGGTGGTGCCCGTGCCCAGCGGCATGCTCCCCACATCGATCTTCTTGATCTCGCCGGGCGCCAGCGACAGGCTCAGATCGAGCCCCGCCGAGATCGACGGACCGATATCGGCCGACGCGTCCGGTCCCGACGAGCCGAACCCGATGGTGGCCCCCGCGCTCACCGAGATCCCGCCGTCCAGTCCCACCGACAGCGTCACGTCCACCGCGCAGGCGACGAGGTAGCCGGACTCGAGCGTGCCGCTCGCCCCCGGGGGCGCCGTCACGTACGCGGTGTTGTCGAGGAACACCTCCCGGTTGGTCGGCATGGCGTTGAGCGCGGGCACCTGCCGGTAGGACTGCTCGGTGTGGCCGAGGGTCAGCTCGAAGCCCGCGGGTCCGTGATAGGTCGTCTCGTGCGGGGCCATCGGTGTCGCCGAGGCGACGGGAGCGATTCCGACGGTGGTCAGCGCGATGGTGGCGGCGCCCAGCACGGTGGTGATGATGTTCAACGTTCCTCCCCTGTGTGTGGGCCGCTGTTTCCGGCCCGTCATCAAGGTAGGAATTCGTCCGGTGCCGACGCTGGCAACGGACCCGCTCTGAAGCCGATAATCGCAGGTGAGAGTGCTGTGTCCGGTTGTCCGGTCCGGACAGGAATCCGCCCCGAACAGCCCGGAACCGGGTCAGATCACCGCGTACGGGTACCCGGCGGCACGGCCCTGGAAGGACAGGATGCGGGGGTTCTGGACGCGGCCGTCGCGGATCTCGACGGCGCGCCGGATGGTCTCGCTGCCCTCCCAGGCGTCGGGGCCGGCCAGCACGATCGGGACGTACTCGAGCAGTGCCTCGGAGTTCTCCCAGGTGGCCGAATCCCAGAGAAACGAGGGACTGTGGTCGACCCCGTAGTGGTGCAGATCGGCGCCGAGGGTGAACATCGGGTCGGCGAAGGTCGTCGGGCGCGCCCAGGAGAAGCCCATACCCTCGTCGCAGGAGACGTCGATGAACAGGGTGCCGCGGGCGAACAGCTCGAGATCGTCCTCGGTGACGAACATCAGCGGTTCCTCGGTGTCCTGGAACATGCAGTTGACGATCACGTCGTAGGTGGCCAGCACTTCGGCCAGCGGCCCCGGCTCGGGCGCCTTCAGCGCGAGCGTGCGGCTCGGGTCGGCCGGGTCGCGCTGGAAGTGCTGCATGCGCACCGAGGCGAACGGCGAGGCCACCGCCGACACGCTGCGCTGGGTCAGCACCGTCACATCGCTGATGCCGAGTGCCGAGAGCGCGCGGACCGCGCCGCGCGCTGTCGCGCCGAAGCTGATCACCGCCGCCCGCTTGCGACGCCCGTAGTCGCCGGTGATGCCGCGCAGTTGCAGGGCGTGCATGACCGAGCAGTAGCCGGCCAGTTCGTTGTTCTTGTGGAAGACGTGGACGCTGAAGTTGCCCGCCGTGGTCCAGTGGTTCATCGCCTCCCAGGCGATCAGGGTCAGCGCGCGGTCCACGGCCAGCTGGGTGATCCGCCGGTCCTGCACGCAGTGCGGCCATCCCCACACGATGGTGCCGGGCCGCATCTGTTCGAGGTCTTCGGCCAGCGGCTTGGCCAGCAGCAGCACGTCGCATTCGGCGAACAGTTCCGCGCGGGTGCGAAAGCCCGCGACCAGGGGCGCGAGGAGTTCGTCGGGATAGCCGAACCGGTCACCGTAGCCGTGTTCGAGGAAGATCTGACCGCGCAATCCCGGATCGATCCGGTCCAGATGGGCCGGGTGGATCGCCAGCCGGTGTTCGTTTTCCTTGCGGGAGGTCGCGACAAGGCCGACGGTCAGGCGCTTCACAGTTGCTTCACCTGGTCAGCCTACGCGTACCGGGCGGCGCGGAAAGCGGCAAGATCAGGGAGATTCCCGATGCCGGGGGCCGCGCGAGCGTGCCAGTATCGAAGGATGGATCCGTCTGTTCCCGCCCGCGCCGCCGCCCAGGGGCCCGTCGCCCCGCGCGGGTACGGCACCGCACCGGGGAACAACGCCACCCCGCCGCCGAACCGCGCACCCCGCTATCCCGGTGGCTCCGGCGCCGCGATGAACCCGGGCGGACACCGGCACCCGAAGGGCCCGCAGCGCTTCGTCGCACGGGCGCTCGGCAACGGCCAGGCCGTCTACGGCACACCGCACCCCTACGTCCCGCAGCCGCAGTTTCGCCCCGCGCCCGGCTACTACCCGGCCGGGTACCCGACGCCGTCGGGGTACGGCGTGCCGCGGGGCTACCGGCCGGGCGTGCTGCCGACGCCGGGCCCCGAGCCCGTCGGCCCGCCGCTGCCGGAGACCCCGCGACTGGTCCGCCGGACCGGTGGCCGGGTGGTCGGTGGCGTCGCCGGTGGGCTGGCCGATCATCTCGGCGTCGACGTGTTCAAGGTGCGGATGGCGTTCGTGCTGCTGTCGGCCCTGGTCGGCGCGGGCCTGGTGGCCTACGGGCTGCTGTGGATCTTCACCCCGGGCGGCAACGACGCGGCCAAACCGACCGGCGACGAGCGCAGGCAGGCGATCGGCCTGGCCCTGCTCGGCCTCGGTCTCGCGGTCACCGTGGGTTGGCTGTTCCAGGGCACCGCCGCGAAGGTGATCGCCCCGATCGTGGTGGTCGCGGTCGGTGCCGCGCTGGTCTGGCGCGAGTACGACGTCGCCGCGCCCGGACCTCGCGCGCTGTTCGGGCTGCCCGCGCGGCCGTCGGTGGTCACCTGGTCGCGGATCGTGGCCGGGGCGACGCTGATCGTGGTCGGCCTCGGCGTGGTGGTGCTGGCCAGGATCGACCTGAGTTCGCTCGGATCGGCGTTGATCGCGGTCGCGGTCACGCTGGTCGGCGCGGGCCTGCTGACGGTGCCGCTGTGGCTGCGCATGGTCCGCGCGCTCAACGCCGAGCGCGGCGCCCGCATCCGCAACGAGGAGCGCGAGGAGATCGCCTCGCACCTGCACGATTCGGTGCTGCAGACCCTCGCGCTGATCCAGCGGCAGGCCGAGGACCCGCAGGAGGTCCTGCGCCTGGCCCGCAGCCAGGAACGCGAACTGCGCAAGTGGCTGTTCGACGACACCGCCCCCGCCCAGTCCAGCCTGGCCGCCGCGCTGCGCACCATCGCCGGTGAGGTGGAGGACCAGCACGGGGTGAAGGTCACCCCGGTGACCGTCGGCGATGTGGCGATGGACCCCGGTGACACCGGCGCGGGCCTGCCGAAGGAACACTTCACCGCGCTGCTCGGCGCGAGCCGGGAAGCGCTGGTCAACGCGGCCAAGCACGCGGGCGTCCCCGAGATCGACCTGTTCGCCGAGACCGAACCGCATCAGGTGAGCATCTTCGTCCGCGACCGCGGCGCCGGTTTCGACACCTCGGCCGTGCCCGCCGACCGGCGCGGTGTCGCGAAGTCGATCTGCGCCCGCGTCGAACGCCGCGGCGGCACCGCCGTCATCGACTCGACCATCGGTCGCGGCACCGAGGTGCGCATCGTGATGCCGCGCTCGGACTCCGGCACCTCGGACCCGGCCGCCGACGCCGCCCCGGCCGACGCGCCGCTCCCGCCCGAGGCATGAGCGATCCGCAACGGCTGCCCCCGAGCGATATTCGTGGGCCCGATGCCTCGGTCCGAACCGACATTCACGGTCGTGTGGTACCGATGAGAACAAGTCGATCGCCGGTGGGATGAGAGTGAGCTGTCAGTGAGTGTTCGGGTGTTCCTGGTCGACGATCACGCGGTGTTCCGGTCCGGCGTGCGCGCCGAACTGAGCCGCGAGACCGACATGGAGGTCGTCGGCGAGGCGGGCGCGGTGGCCGAGGCGGTCGCGGGGATCGACGCGGCCACACCGGATGTGGTGCTGCTGGACGTGCACATGCCCGACGGTGGCGGTGTCGCGGTGCTGACCGGGATCGCCGACGGCCCGGTGTGCCTGGCGCTGAGCGTGTCCGATGCCGCCGAGGACGTGATCGCGGTGATCAGGGCGGGCGCGCGCGGGTATGTCACCAAGACGATCTCCGGCGCCGAACTGGCCGACGGCATCCGCCGCGTCGCCGGGGGTGACGCCGTGTTCAGTCCGCGGCTGGCCGGTTTCGTCCTCGACTCGTTCACGGGCCGATCGCCGGTGCCCGAGCCGCCGCTCGATCCCGAGCTGGACTCGCTCACTCCGCGCGAGCTCGAGGTCCTGCGCCTGCTGGCCCGTGGCTACACCTACCGCGAGATCGCCGAGACCCTGTTCATCTCGGTGAAGACGGTGGAAACCCACGCCTCCAACGTGCTGCGCAAGACCCAGCAGTCCAATCGCAACGCGCTGACCCGATGGGCCCATCGCCGCCGGATCGAGTGATCACATCACCGCGATGATGATCGCGATCAGGATGACCAGGCCGATCAGCACGCCGGCGCCGATGGCCAGCGGCGCCCCGTTGGGCAGGTTGTCGACGAAGCTGCCGCTGCGCTGGGCCGGTGCCTGGGCGGCGGCCAGCGGGGCGCGCTGTGGGCGCGGCAGCGGGGCGGAATGCGGGCTGCGCAGGCCGCTGGCGGAGTTGCGGGCGGCCCAGGACGGGATGGTGCCGTCCTCGGTGCGCAGCGGCACGCCGAGGATGTAGGCGGCGGTGCCGGGGCCGAAGGCGGCGGTGAGGATCTCGTCGCGCGCCTGGGCCATCGTCGGGCGGCGCTGCGGGGCCGGTTCGAGCATGTGCAGCAGCGGCTGGGTCAGGATGCCGCTGCGGCTGGGCGGGATGATCCGGCCCATCGCGGCCCGGGTGACGACATCGTTCTCGTCGTCGTCGAAACCGAACGGCGGCTGGCCCTCCAGCGCGGTGTAGAGCGTGGCGCCGAGGGAGAACACGTCGCTGGCCTCGGTGGGCTGGGCGCCGCGGGCGACCTCGGGCGGCAGGTAGGCGGGGGTGCCGGTGATGGTGCCTTCCGGGTCGTCGCCGTGGGTGTCGCCCGCGCCGCGCGAGATGCCGAAGTCGCTGAGCTTGGCCTTGCCGAGATCGGGACCGCGATCGGCGACGAGGATGTTGCCCGGCTTGATGTCGCGGTGCACGATGCCTGCGGCGTGCGCGGCGGCGAGCGCGTCGGCCACCTGCGCGCCGATCTGGGCGACCTCGACCGCGGGCAGCGTGTCGAACAGCGTGAGCGCCTTGGCCACGCTGCGCGAGGGTAAGTACTCCATGACGAGCCAGGGTTCGCCCGCCTCGATCACCACGTCGTAGACGGCGATCGCGTGCTCGTGCGACAGCTTGGCCGCCACCCGGCCCTCGTGCACGATGCTGCTGCGGATGCGCTCGGCCTCGGCCTCGCTCAATCCGGCCGTGGAGAGCACCTGCTTGATCGCGACCTCACGGTTCAGCAACCGGTCCGTCGCGAGCCAGACCGCGCCCATGCCACCGCCGCCCAATTTCGACTGCAGGCGGTAGCGACCCGCGACGAGGTAGTCGGGGCCGATATGGGGACGAGCACGTTCGGTCACGGGTGCGAGGGTAGTCGAATATGCCGATGACTGGCCGGTATCACGACGCGCGGGTATAAGGGGGCCCGCTGTGGACACGGGGCGGGGGTGGGTGTCACCCTGGTCGCGATCGAACGTATATTCGAATACGATCGATAGCTGAAACGGTGCTGCCGTTCCGGTGCCGGGCGGTTCTCCGCTCGCGGGTCCATCGTGGAAGTAGGTGGTGTTGATGGGTTCGGATGCGTTGTCGCCCGAGGTGGCGGCCCGGGCGCGCACGCTCGACGAACTGCGCAGGCGGATGGCCGCGGTACCGGGCCGGGGCGAGTCCGCCGCCGGGCACATCCCCCGTGAACAGCCATTACGCCGCGATCTGTTGCCGGTGCCCGCGCCGCTCGCCGAACTGTTGCCCGAGGGTGGCCTGCCCAAGGGTGCCGTGGTCGCCTATACCGGCGCGCACTCGCTGCTGTCCGGTCTGCTCGCCGCGGTGACCGGAGCCGGTGGCCACGCCGCGGTGGTCGGCCTGCCCCGGCTGGGTTTGCTGGCCGCCGCCGAGATGGGCGCGCAGCTGTCCCGGCTGGCCGTGATCCCCGATCCCGGCCCCGATCCGGGAGAGGTGGCCGCCGTCCTGCTCGACGGCCTCGATCTGGTCGTCCTCGGGCTCGACGGCGTCGCCGTCCCACCCGCCCGCTGCCGGGTCCTCGCCGCCCGCGCCCGCAACCGCGGCGCCACCCTGGTCGTCGCGGGCGGTACCTGGACCAATCCGTCGCTGCGCCTGGACACCCGCGTCACCGGCTATCGCGGTCTCGGCCCGGGCCGCGGCCGCCTGCGTTCGGTCTGCCTGGACGTGCGCGTCAGCGCCAAGGCGGGCCCACCCCGGCACGGCCGGATAGACCTGTGCGCCAAGGCCGGTCGCACCGAATGGCTCGCCCGCGAAGCGGAGACCCGCGCGGCGGCCGACCTGCGGGAGGCCGTGTCGTGACCGGCCGGCGGCGGCCATCCGGTCAGGCGCCGATCGCCTGCCCGACGGCCCCGCCGAGCACGGGCCGCCGCACGGCGGCTCGACCGATCACGGTGTGCCCCGAGCCCGCGACGACAGTGGCGACGGCGCCGAGGCTGTCATCGGCCTCGACCGGTGGTTCCGCGCCGGAGCCGCGTCCCGGCGGTCGGCCGGGGCGGTTCCCCCGCCGGTGGCGAACGCTGACCAGCGGTGGACATCCGGCCGCCGACGGTCGTCGCGTCGGGGACAGCCGATGACGCGGGCCGAGCGCGTGCTGGCGTTGCTGTGTCCGGACTGGCCCGCGGTGGCGGCGGCCGCGGCGGCGGGGGTGCCCGCGGATCGTCCGGTGGCGGTGCTGCACGGGAACCGGGTGGTGTCGGCNAACGCTGACCAGCGGTGGACATCCGGCCGCCGACGGTCGTCGCGTCGGGGACAGCCGATGACGCGGGCCGAGCGCGTGCTGGCGTTGCTGTGTCCGGACTGGCCCGCGGTGGCGGCGGCCGCGGCGGCGGGGGTGCCCGCGGATCGTCCGGTGGCGGTGCTGCACGGGAACCGGGTGGTGTCGGCGTCGGCGATCGCCAGGGCCGAGGGTGTGCGCGAGGGCGTGACCCGCAGGGAGGCGCAGTCGCGCTGCCCCGATCTGGTGGTCGCCCAGGCCGATCCGGACCGGGACGCCCGGCTGTTCGAACCGATCGCCTGCGCGGTCGACGCGACGGTGCCCGGTGTCGAAGTGCTGCGCCCTGGCCTGCTGGTGCTCGGCGCGCGGGGCGTCACCAGGTTTTTCGGTTCCGAGGAAGCGGCGGCGGTCCAGCTGATCGACGCCGTGGCGGTGGCGGGCGCCGAGGCCCAGATCGGCATCGCCGACGCCCTGTCGACCGCGGTGCTCGCGGCCCGCCGCGCCGCGTTCGTCCCGGTCGGCGGC
>NZ_JBCGFB010000103.1:0-21685 GCF_038752175.1 Nocardia sp. No.11
CCGCTCCCGCGACCGTGCGCGCACCGCAGACCACCCCCGCGCCGGTGTCCAACGCACCGGCCACCGCCGCGCCCAAGGCTGTCGCCACCGCCGACGAGACCAAGGTGCTGCGCGGCCCGGCCGCGGCCATCGCGAAGAACATGTCGGCCTCGCTGACGATCCCCACCGCGACCTCGGTGCGCGCGATCCCGGCGAAGCTGATGATCGACAACCGCCTGGTGATCAACAACCACCTGGCCCGCACCCGCGGCGGCAAGATCTCCTTCACCCACCTGCTCGGCTACGCGATCGTGCAGGCGGTCAAGGCGTTCCCGAACCTGAACCGGCACTTCGCCGAGATCGACGGCAAGCCGAACTCGGTCACCCCGGCGCACACCAACCTGGGCCTGGCGATCGACCTCGCGGGTAAGGACGGCAGCCGCTCGCTGGTCGTCGCCGCGATCAAGGAAACCGAAGACATGAGCTTCGGGCAGTTCCACACCGCCTACGAGGACATCGTCCGCCGCGCCCGCGAGGGCAAGCTCGGCGCCGACGACTTCTCCGGCGTCACCATCTCGCTGACCAACCCGGGCACCATCGGCACCGTGCACTCGGTGCCGCGGCTGATGCCGGGCCAGGGCGCGATCATCGGTGCGGGCGCGATGGAATACCCGGCCGAGTTCCAGGGCATGAGCGACGAGCGGATCGCCGATATCGGCGTCGGCAAGCTGATGACGCTGACCTCGACCTACGACCACCGCATCATCCAGGGCGCCGAGTCCGGCGACTTCCTGCGCACCATCCACAACCTGCTGATCTCCGACGAGTTCTACGACGAGATCTTCCACGGCCTCGGCGTGCCGTACGAGCCGGTCCGCTGGCGCAAGGACATCAGCGAGCGCGGCGTCGACAAGAGCGCCCGCGTGCTCGAGATGATCGCGGCCTACCGCAACCGCGGTCACCTGATGGCCGACACCGACCCGCTGCGCCTGGTCAAGGACAAGTTCCGCAGCCACCCCGACCTCGATGTCACCGAGCACGGGCTGACCCTGTGGGACCTCGACCGCACCTTCAACGTCGCCGGCTTCCACGGCCAGGAGCGGATGAAGCTGCGCGACGTGCTGTCGATCCTGCGCGACGCCTACTGCCGCCACGTCGGGGTGGAGTACACCCACATCCTCGACGTCGAGCAGCTCAAGTGGATCCAGGACCGGGTCGAGCAGAAGCACGTCAAGCCGACGGTCGCCCAGCAGAAGTACATCCTGAACCGGCTCAACGCCGCCGAGGCGTTCGAGACGTTCCTGCAGACCAAGTACGTCGGTCAGAAGCGCTTCTCGCTCGAGGGCGCCGAGGCCGTCATCCCGATGATGGACGCCACCATCGACCAGTGCGCCGAGCACGGGCTCGACGAGGTCGTCATCGGCATGCCGCACCGCGGTCGCCTCAACGTGCTGGCCAACATCGTCGGCAAGCCGTATTCGAAGATCTTCACCGAGTTCGAGGGCAACATGAACCCGGCGGCCACCCACGGCTCCGGCGACGTGAAGTACCACCTCGGCGCGCAGGGCCAGTACCTGCAGATGTTCGGCGACAACGAGATCGAGGTCTCGCTCACCGCGAACCCGTCGCACCTGGAGGCGGTCGACCCCGTCCTCGAGGGCCTCGTGCGCGCCAAGCAGGACCTGCTGGACAAGGGCGATGGTCCCGAGGGCTTCTCGGTCATGCCGCTGATGCTGCACGGTGACGCCGCGTTCGCCGGTCAGGGCGTGGTCGCGGAGACGCTGAACCTGGGTGGCCTGCGCGGCTACCGCGTCGGCGGCACCATCCACATCGTGGTGAACAACCAGATCGGCTTCACCACCGCGCCGGAGAACAGCCGCTCCACCGAATACTCCACCGACATCGCGAAGTTCATCGGCGCGCCGATCTTCCACGTCAACGGTGACGACCCGGAGGCCTGCGACTGGGTCGCGCGCCTGGCGGTCGATTTCCGGCAGAAGTTCCGCAAGGACGTCGTCATCGACCTCGTCTGCTACCGCCGCCGCGGGCACAACGAGGGCGACGACCCCTCGATGACCCAGCCGGAGATGTACGACGTCATCGACACCAAGCGTTCGGTCCGCAAGGCCTACACCGAATCGCTGATCGGTCGTGGCGACATCTCCATGAAGGAGGCCGAGGACGCGCTGCGCGACTACCAGGGTCAGCTGGAGCGCGTGTTCAACGAGGTCCGCGAGCTGGAGAAGTACGTTCCGGAGCCGTCGGAGTCCGTCGAGGACGACCAGAAAGTGCCTGCCACCGTGCAGACCGCGGTCGACAAGTCGGTCCTGCAGCGCATCGGCGACGCCTTCAACACCCCGCCGGACGGCTTCAACGTGCACCCGCGCGTCAAGCCGGTGCTGGAGAAGCGCCGCGAGATGGCCTACGAGGGCAAGGTCGACTGGGCCTTCGCCGAGCTGCTGGCCTTCGGCACGCTGATCGACCAGGGCCACGACGTGCGCCTGACCGGTCAGGACTCGCGCCGCGGCACCTTCACCCAGCGCCACGCGGTCATCATCGACCGCCTCAACGCCAACGAGTACACCCCGCTGCACAACATCGGCTCGGAGAAGCCGGGCTGGTTCGCGGTGCACGACTCGGCGCTGAGCGAGTACGCGGCGGTCGGCTTCGAATACGGCTACTCGCTGGGCAACCCGAATGCCCTGGTGCTGTGGGAAGCCCAGTTCGGTGACTTCGTCAACGGCGCGCAGTCGATCATCGACGAGTTCATCTCCTCCGGTGAGGCCAAGTGGGGCCAGCTCTCCGACGTGGTGCTGCTGCTGCCGCACGGCCACGAGGGCCAGGGTCCCGACCACACCTCGGGCCGCATCGAGCGCTTCCTGCAGCTGTGCGCGGAGGGTTCGATGACCGTCGCGGTCCCGTCGACGCCGGCGAACTACTTCCACCTGCTGCGCCGCCACGCCCTCGACGGCATCCGCCGTCCGCTGATCGTCTTCACCCCGAAGTCGATGCTGCGCAACAAGGCCGTGGTGTCCGACATCAAGGACTTCACCGAGTCGAAGTTCCGCTCGGTGTTCGACGAGCCCACCTACGAGCAGGGCATCGGCGACACCACCAAGGTCAAGCGCATCCTGCTGACCTCGGGCAAGCTCTACTACGAGCTCGCCGCGGAGAAGGCCAAGCAGAAGCGCGAGGACGTGGCCATCGTCCGGATCGAGCAGCTGTACCCGATCCCGACGTACCGCCTCAACGAGGCACTGGCCAAGTACCCCAACGCGACCGACATCGTCTGGGTCCAGGAGGAGCCGGCCAACCAGGGCGCGTGGCCGTTCTTCGGCCTCAACCTCCCCGAGGTCCTCCCGGACCGCCTGGGCAAACTGCGCCGCATCTCGCGTCGCGCCATGTCGGCCCCGTCCTCGGGCTCGTCGAAGGTGCACGCCGTGGAGCAGGCCGAGATCATCGCCGAGGCCTTCGAGCCGACCGCGTAAGTTCTTCGCGCACAACGGCCGACGCCGGGTGGATCACCACGATCCACCCGGCGTCGGCCGTTGTGTGTCTCCGTACCGATCCACAACCCCGAATATTACGAATCGTTGATATTATGAATATGCGGGAACCAAAATATGGAGGCACGATGGCGACGACAGTGGAGATTCCGGACGAGCTACTCGCCGAAGCCTTACGTCTGACCGGGCTGCCCACCAAAAAGGCGGTCATCAATCTCGCGATGGCCGAACTCGTGCAGGGCTACCGGCAGCGTGAGGCACTGACCCGCCTCAAGCGGATGGACCATAATCCGTTCCTGACCGACGACGAGCTGGCCGCCGAGCCTGGCACGCCCCGGTGAGCGCGACGACGGTTCGCCCGCGATACCTTCTCGATCAGTCGGTCATGTCGCACTACCGAACGAAGGCCGGCATCGAACAGACCATCGACGAGCTCGCGATCATCGGTGCTTTGTGTTCGTCGACAGTGACCATGGATGAAGCACGGTTCAGCGCCCGCAACGCAGCCGATCTCGACTTCCTCACCGAGCTCTACGGGTCGGTCTTCCACTTTCTGCCCGCCGACGACCTCGTCGAGGCGAATGTGCGACGGATCAGGACAGGCTTGTGGAAGATCGGGGCGGGCCGCGGCGCCCAAACCACCGACGTCCAGATCGCCGCGGTCGCGCTGAGCCACGACGCGACCGTCGTCCACAACGACACGGACTTCGTCACCATCAGCCGCGCGATCCCCGAATTCCGCCACCTGCGCGTGATCCCCTGACGGAACGCCGAAGTGCGGCCCGTTCACGTGCCCCGTCTATGAATTCTGTTGCACCCCTGCGTGTTCCGTAGGACAGAGAGATCGGCCTATAGCTGTCGGGCCTGGTGACGTCCGCAGCGGTGCACGACCCGCCGATGGCCGCAATGCTCGCCCGAGCCCGTTGGCGCGTCCGCGCACCAGGTCGAAAACGCCGACAGGGGCGGATCCATACGGATCCGCCCCTGTCGGCGTTTTCGGCTAGCTGTTGAGAGTGATCCAGGCTTGACCCGAGAGTTGTTCCAGATCATGGTGATTGGGATAGGTGTCGGTGGTCGCCACGATGGTCGCCTCGACGCGGCCGACGCCGGGGCCCATCCCCATGCCGGTGATCACGCCGTCGGGGGCGTGTTCGATGACGCCGTTGCTGTCGACCTTGTGGGACTGGGCGTTGGCGACGCCGGTGTCGAGGTTCTTCCACCGCACCGAGACGCGATATACCTCGCAGTTCTGTCCGGTCTGGACGATTTTCACGCGGACTCCGAGCTGCCCGGCCTGCGGCTGCGGGACCGTCTCGGCGTTGATGATGGCCGCGCAGCCGTTCCCCGGAATCCTGGCGAGAGTCGGGTTGAACTGGACGACCTGGTCCGACGGCGCCGCCGCCGCCGGACCACCGAACCCGACGAGCGCGGTAACGGCCGCTGCGGCGGCCACCCCGACCCGAACCGAAACCCGTTGACCTTGTGTGCTTTTCAGACTCATGCATCGGACTTCGCGACACGCCGGTCGTTCGTTACCCACCGTAATCGTCTCGATATGGCAACGGCCGCGCAGCCGGCCACGATCCACCGGCGTCCGCTGCGGTCGGGCCGGTCGGTGGTCAGCCCGCGTTGCGGGTGCAGACCACGTCGATGACCTCGGTACCGCTGAGGTCCGAGGAGCCGAAGTTGGCCAGGCGGGCGATCGGGACACCGTCGGACAGCCGATCGATGGCCTTGCGGATGGCCTCGCTGCGGTTGGGACCCGAGGCGGCGGCGACCCAGCCCTCCTCGTTCCACACCAGCGCACCGCACCCGTTGGCCCAGGTGACCATGACACCGCAGTCCTCCCCGCCCGCGGCGACACAACCGTCGATCACCGCGGCGCGGGCACCGTCGGCACTGTCCCAGTTCGACGAGGACCAGCTCTCCCACATCTGCGGGCTGAACCCGATCGCGCCGAACAGATCGCCCGCCGCGTTCGCCGAACCGGCACCGAACACCGACCCGGCCGCAAGACCCAACGCCGCTACGGCAACGCCGGCCTTACCCATGAAACTCATTCGAAAGATCCCCTCGTGGAATAGGTTCCGAAATTCGGAACCGTGCAGCTAACCACGAATCCACCGCGAGCGCCACGCGAGCCGAGCCCGGCACGGGCCCGGCCCACAGAGTTCTCTCACTGGTACGCCAGTGCGCCATCACAGGGTCCGGGTAGTGTCCGCCGCGAAGGACAGGGACAGGAGACGGCATGGCGAGCGGACGTAACGGATACCTGCTACTCGGCGGGATCGCGTCGGTGGGGGCCGGCGCGGTGCATTTCCTGGCCGCGGGAATGCACACCGAACACGCCACCTTGGCGCGGTTGATGGTGGTGCTGGCCGCGATCCAGTGCGCGACCGGCGTGGCGGTGCTGCTGAGTGCGCGCAAGCCTGTCGTGGCCGCGATGCTGGCGGTGAACGGCTTCGCTGCGGCGATCTGGGCGTTCACGCGGTTCGCCGATATTCCGTGGATCACCGGCTTGACCGCGGAGGCGCCGCAGGTGGCCGACACCGTCTGCGCGGCACTGGGCGCGCTGGCCGTGCTCGCCGGTGGCGTCGGCCTGCTCCGACCCACCGCCACCGTGCCGCCGCTGCGGTCCGGGATCGCGGCGAGCGCCGTGGGTGTGCTCGCGCTGGCGGCGATGCTCAACGGCGTCGGCCACGTGCACAGTCACGGAAACACCGGCGGCGAGCACGCGCACGCCGCGGGCGAGGAGCACGGCGATCACGACACCGGCACCGCCTGGCCGCGCCCGTTCGACCCCGCGCAGCCGATCGACCTGTCCGGCGTGCCCGGCGTGACGGCCGATCAGCAGCAGCGCGCCACCAACCTGATCCGCAGCACTCTCGACGGCCTGCCCGCCTTCGCCGACGTCACGACGGTCGGCGCGCTGGGCTACCGCTCGATCGGTGACTCCGCGACCGGCTACGAGCACTACATCAACACCGCCTACATCCGCGACGCGAACTTCCTCGACGCCGGCCACCCGGAGTCGCTGGTCTACCGGGTCGACGGCCAGAACCGCACCCTGGTCTCGGCCATGTACATCGCCAACGGCAAGAAGATCGACGACCCGGCGCTGACCGATTTCGGCGGCTCGCTGATGCAGTGGCACGTCCACGACAACCTGTGCTGGAAGGCGGGCGACAACGGCCCGGTCGTCGCCGGTGTCACCGACGCCGCGGGCAACTGCCCGCCCAACTCGATCAATCCCGGCGCGGGCAACCCGATGGTGCACGTGTGGATCGCCCCGCACCAGTGCGGTCCGTTCGCCGCGCTCGAGGGCCATGGTGCGGGCCAGGCGAGCGCCACGGACGGCCGCCGAACCGACACCTGCGGCGGCCACGACCACGGCGGGGGCCACAAGTAGACCGGCTCAACTCGGCTGCACCCAGCGCCGCAACGCGTCGATCGTCGTTTCCGGGGACGTGTTGAAGCAGAACCGGATTCCCGGAGTCAGCTCGGACGCGACATTGATCAATCGCTCGAACAGCAGGGTGTGTTCGGGCGCCATCCGCACCCCGGCGCCGATCATCGCCACCCGGAATTCGCCGCCGGCCGCGCACTCGCGCAGCACCGTCGCGGCGGCGTCGGGATCGGCGGGCACCAGACAGCTGACGATGTCGAAACCCGCCTCCCGCACGGCGTTCTCGCCCGCGGCGATGCGGGCGGTCAGGGTGGCTTCGTCCAGCTGCGGATAGCGGGAGTAGTCGACCGCGCTCGGCTGCAGGCCGATGGAGAGCACCGTGTCGGTGCGTGAATTCCGTTCTGCCACTGCGTCCTCCGTTGTCATCAGGTAAACGACGACCCCCACGCTCGCGACCAGCGCCGCGAGCAGGGCGCCCGCTCTCACCACGACGTGGCGCCCGTCCGGTCGAAGAAACCGCCGCTCGGGCCGTCCCGGTCGACGGTCGCCATGGCCACGATGGCATCGGTGCCCTCGGTGACGGTCTGGAAACCACTGTGCCCGTTGAGGTCGGTCGCGGTGTATCCGGGATCGACCGCGTTGACCTTCATCCTGTCGAGTTCGCTCGCGTACATGACGGTGAGCATGTTCAGCGCCGCCTTGGTGCTCGGATAGCCGAGGGCCGGCGGCAGCAGGCCCGCCCATTTCGGGTCGGTGACGGTAGCGATCGAGCCGATGCCGCTGGAGACCATCACGATCCGTGGATGGGTGGACAGGCGCAGCAGCGGCAGGAACGCGTTGGTCACCCGGATCGGGCCGAAGACATTGGTCTCGAACACCTCCCGCAGCTCCTCGGGCTTCGTGTCCCCCGGCGTGGTGCGCGGGCCGCCGATCGCCGCGTTGTTGATCAGCACGTCGAGGCGGCCCGCCGCGACCTGCACCGCGTCGGCGGCCGCGGCGACGGACTCGTCGGAGGTCACGTCCAACGCGACGAACCGGACGTCGAGTCCGGCCTCGGCGAATTCGGCCGCCGTCGCCGCGCCCCGCGTGCGGTCGCGGGCGGCGAGAAAGACCTGCCAGCCCGAACCGGCCAGTCTGCGGACCGTTTCCCGGCCCAGTCCCTTGTTGGCCCCGGTGACCAGGGCGATCGTTGTCGTCATGGCTTCAGATTCCGCCCCGCGCGGTGTGGCCTCCAGTGCCGGCGAGGCATAGGACTCGCGGTACCACCCCGGCGGCCGGGACCTGCGGCACCATGGAAGACGTGGACAGAGCGGAATTGGCGACGGTGCTGCGCACGGCGCGGTCCCGGCTCGGCCCCGCCGACGCGGGCCTGCCGAGCGGACCGCGCAGGCAGGTGCCGGGGCTGCGACGCGAGGAAGTGGCGAGTCTGGCCGGTGTCAGCGTCGACTACATCGTCCGGTTGGAGCAGGGGCGCGGGCCCAAACCCTCCGATCAGGTGCTCGGCGCGCTCACCAGGGCGCTGCGGCTCACCGATGTCGACCGCGATCTGGTCTACCGGCTCGCCGGGTCCGAACCGCCGCAGGCGGGCCGGGTGCCGATGGCCATCCGGCCCAGTGTGCTGCGGCTGCTGGATCGCCTGTCGGATCTGCCGGTGCTGGTGCTCTCGGCCAAATCCGACATCCTCGCCTGGAATCCGCTGGCGGCGGCCCTGCTCGGCGACTTCTCCGCGATCCCGCCCGCCCGGCGCAACATCATGTGGCAGCGCTTCCTCGGCACCGGGATGGGTCGCGTCGTGATGACGCCGGAGGAGGCCGACAGCAATGCCGCCGCCTGCGTCGGCTGCCTGCGCGCGGTCAAGGCCGCCTACCCCGACGACCCGGACCTGACCCGGCTGCTCACCGAACTCCGCACCGGCAGCGCGGAATTCGAGGAGCACTGGCAGGCGGGCCGCTCCAGCGTCATGCACAGCCTGACCAAGACCATCGCCCATCCGCAGCTGGGCACCCTCAGCCTGGACTGCGACGCCATGCACGTCCCCGACACCGACCAGACCGTCATCATCTACTCGGCTCCCCCGCACACCCCCACCGCGACCGCCCTGGACCTGCTCCGCGTCACCGGCCTGGAAACCTTCGCGACACCACCGCCCGAATAACCGGTGGCCGCGGCACCGCCGCCGGGCTACCGTGCGTTCCTCGACAAGGAGGAACGATGCGCACGACGACGACCCTGTGGCGGCCGACGGGACCCGAAGAGCTGGCCCTGGTCGCCGCGTCCGGGTGGTCGGCCTGGCCGCCGCGCCTGCCCGACCAGCCGATCTTCTACCCGGTCTGCACCGAGTCCTACGCCGTCCTGATCGCCCGCGACTGGAACGTCCCGGCCTCCGGCGCCGGCTACGTGACGCGCTTCGCCGTCCGCACCGAGTACCTCGACGCCTACGAGGTGCGACAGGCGGGCGGCCGCGACATCCTCGAATACTGGATCCCGGCCGAGGATCTCACCGACTTCAACCGCAATATCGTCGGCCCATCGAGGTGGTCCGCCGCTTCCCGGACGACGCGCCACTCCCCGGCTGACGATCGTCAGGCGGCTCCGGTCCGCTCACTCGGAGCCGCCGCCCGGATCGCCGTCGACACTCGTCGACGGGCTAGCCCCGCATGCCACTCTCGGCCAGATCACGGCCGAGCACGCGCGCACCGTCCTGCACGCGGAGATCGATGCCGCCCGCGCGCGCTGACCACCACGGTCTTCGCGGGGCGAGCTCTCAGACCGAGCCCTTCGGATCTGTCGCGCGCGTGAGATCCAGATCGATCTCGAAGGGCACGGACAGACGCAGGCGGTCGTGGTGGATACCGGCGGTCGAATACCGGCGCGTGGCGGGGTCGAGTTCGTAGACGTACACGACCGCTCGTCCGTTGACGTTCTCCACCCGCCAGAAGGCAGGAATCCCGGCCTCGGCGTAGAGCTGCGGTTTACGGTATCGGTCGCGCTCGACCGAATCCGGGGACATGACTTCGACCACCAGGAGGACATCTTCGGGTCGGTATGTGGTCTGGTCCAGACCGTCGACACCTGCCGTGTCCACGACCATCACATCGGGTTCGGGCCGTTGACGTGGCCCGAGCGTCACTGTCATCTCGCGGGCGACTTCGAGTCCTTCGGGCGCCTGACGCATCAGTTGGAGGTGCAGGAACGTGACAACGAACAGATGGAACCTCATCTGCGGACTCACGAAGACCAAGCTCCCGTCGATCAGCTGAGTATGCGGCGGCAGATCACTCAGATGATCCAGGTCTTCGGCGAAATATCCCCCCGGTGGCGGCACCGGCCAGCTCAACGGGGCCCTGTCCCCCGGTGGCATCGGATCCGCGGTCATCGGTTCCTCGCTCGTCGCACGGCGATCGTCTGACCTGGCCAGTATGGCACGGTGCACTCCGGCCGCCCACCTGCGCGGACAGGCGGCGCGGACGCCCTCGGCGCCGGGGCGCCGAGGGCCTTTCCGTCAGACGGCCGCTGTGCGGGTGCGGAGTTCGGCCACGGCGGTGGCGGTGTCCGCCATCACCAGCTCGGCGTTGATCTGCGCACCGGCCATGGCCCCGGCCGCCGCGGCCGCACCGACCTGGGCGGACGGGTCGGTGGCATTGCCCGCGATCCAGACACCCGGGACTTCGGTGCGGCCGACGGGGTCGGCGGGGATGTGGTCGCCCGCGCCGGACGGGTGCGGCTGTGCGACCAGACCCAGGTCGGCGAGGAAAGTGGCGCGAGTGTTCATGCGCGGGCCGACGACGAGGGCGTCGCGGTCGAGCACGCTCCCGTCGGCCAGGCGGACGCCGGTGAGCGTGCCCGCACCCGACAGCACCTCGGTGACCTCGCCGTCGAGGATCCGGATGCCGCGCGCGGCAAGCTTTTCCGCGTCTTCGTCGCTCAACGCGGCACCGGTGTGGGTCAGGAAGACGATGTCATCGCTCAGCTGGCTGAACAGCAGCGCCTGGTGCACCGACATCGGTCCGCCCGCGAGGATGGCGATCCGCTGGTCGCGCACCTCCCAGCCGTGGCAGTAGGGACAGTGCAGGACACCGTGGCCCCACTGTTCCCGCAGGCCGGGCACATCGGGGAGCTCGTCGGCGAGGCCGGTGGCGACCAGGACGCGGCGCGCGAGCACCGTGCGCCCGTCATCGAGAAACACCCGGAACCCGTCCGGCGCGGCACCGTCGACCCGCTCGACCGAGGCGACCGCACCCGACACCACCTGCCCGCCGTACCCCCGCACCTCCGCGCGCCCGAGTTCGAGCAACTCGGCCGGCGGCATTCCGTCTCGCGCCAGCAATCCGTGCACCCCGTCGGCCGGCGCGTTGCGGGGCGACCCCGCGTCGATCACGACGACGGATCGCCGGGACCTGGCCAGCATCAGCGCCCCGTTCAGCCCGGCGGCACCACCACCGATCACCACCACGTCATAGGTGTCGTTCAACTCTGTCATCTCGACCTCCTTCGCCGACCACCGTGCCGTCCGCGCCCGCGTCCTGGCAAAGAAATTTGCCGTCGTGGCAAACTGGACAGCATGGACGACCTCGAACAGACCCTCGACTCGGTCGGCCCCCGCCTGCGCGACCTGCGCAAACGGCGCCGGACCACCCTCGCCGACCTCTCGGCGGAAACCGGCATCTCGGTGAGCACCCTGTCGCGCCTCGAGTCGGGCGACCGCAAACCCACCCTCGAACTCCTGCTCCCCCTGGCCAAAGCCCACGGCGTCACCCTCGACGAACTCGTCGACGCCCCGCCCACCGGCGACCCGCGCATCCACCTGCGCCCGGTCACCCGCCACGGCATGACGATGCTCCCGCTGACCAAGCGGGCGGGCGGCATCCAGGCCTTCAAGATGATCATCGCCCCCAACGCCCGCAACCGACCCGAGGAGCCCCAGGTCCACGAGGGCTACGAATGGCTCTATGTCCTCAACGGCCGCCTGCGCCTGATTCTCGGCGACAACGACATCGTCCTCACCCCCGGCGAAGCCGCCGAATTCGACACCCACATCCCGCACTGGTTCGGCGCCGCCGACGACCACCCCGTCGAATTCCTCAGCCTCTTCGGCAAACAAGGCGAACGAGCCCACTTCCGAGCCCGCCCCAAGACCTCCGACTGACCCCGAACGTCGGTTAGTATCCCCCCGAGAAGATCCATGGGGGTGGGCCGGTGTCATTGCGATACAACACAATTCAATCTCGCCTCTACGGTCCGGCGACCGGTGGTTGCACGTGGCACCGTGCCGGCCGAGACGCCTCGGAGGCACTGTGAACGACTTGGCGGTTGACGTATCCCGACTCCAGGGATTCAAGCTCGACCTGCAGGACATCGCGGCGAACGCATCATCGAACGCCGCCCGATTCAACGCTGCGATCGCGTTGCCAGCAGGTGCGTCGGGACTCATCGCAGACCTCGCGACGCCGCTGGAAAATTTCCGGGCCGCGCATTCCGCAGCCCTGCAATCGGACACCACCGCAATGGGCACGCTCGGCTCGAACCTGTCCACCGCGGCGACCTCGTACCGGACTACGGATGACGGAACCGCGGCCGACCTCGCCGCGACAACAGACTCCGCCGGAGGAGACTCCAACACTACTGGTGCCACCCGGTTCGGCGGAGTCCAGCTACCTAGCCTCCCGGACGTCGGCGAGGATCAGTACACCTTGAAACAGCTTCTGACATCGACCATCTCACAGCTGTCTCCGTACGACGAGCCGCTGAGCGTCGCGATAGGCATCAAACCGACCGAGGAATACCTCACCCCCCTGCTAGCGGATTGGGAATCAGTCGAGACCATCGGGAGACGAATCGCCATGCTCGGCACCAACGACTATGTCGCCGCCCAGAATGTCACGAACGGGTCCACATGGCTGGCCTCGGAGTGGTCCGGTGAAGCCGCTCAGTCGTTCACCACGACATCCGGGACCCTCGGGAATACGATGAGTGTGCGCAGCACCGACTTGGAAACCACGGCGAAGATCGTCGAGAACGGGGGCATGTGCCTCGAACGTCTCGTCTACAACCAGGCGACGGATCTCACCAGCCGAATATTGAACAGCATCACCTACCAAGAAGCGTCATTCCCACTCGGTGCCTGGGCCGGTCAGGTGAAAAACCCGATGCCCGCTGATCTGAAGTCCCAGGTTACCGCTGCCGCAGATGAGTTGAAGGCGGCCGCCGATACTCGAAAGAATGCGATCACCGTTGTCATCGAAAAGCTGACGACAGCCTTGGACTATTCACCCGGACGCGCCGCCCCGGTCTTTAGCGCCAGCGACTTCGAAATTCCGGACAAGGTCGAGGCAGATCCGGGTTCGCGGAGGTTTGGCATCGGGAACACGGTGTGGTGGGAGGAGGGTGTCGACAATCGCACCTGAGATTGCCGACTGGGACGATCACACGGCTCGATAAGCAGCGCTAGCTCACGGGGGAGGACTACGATGACACCACAGATCGCACCGATGCCGCCACACCCGACAACCGACCCTGGAGCCGGAGCACACGGCTCACAACGAATCCTCAGCCGGTTCGACGACCTCATGTACTTCCGGTTCGCGTGGGACGCACAGCTAGTCGCCGATTTCGCCGGACTACACAATGCAGCCCGCGGAATGCGCCACTACCTCGGCAACTCCGGCGATGACATGTGGATCGACCCAACCGAAGTCATGAAGGACGTTCCCAGTGTAAAGAAATACATAGACTTCCTCATCACAGATAAGATCGTGACACTTTCCAAAGATCCGACTAACCATAACAAGCCCATTGAGCTTTTTGTAGATTGGGCGGACTTCGCAATCTCACAGGAAGAGTGCGAGGACTGGTTTCTCGGCATGGCCGCAGTCGAGATATCCGTGACCGGAGTAGTCACAATCACGCCGTCGAGTGGCGCTCAACCTCACATTCTAATGGAATATGTCGTTCACATGTTCGACCGGTACAATTGGGACGGAACCAAGAGCACCGTAATTCAGGGAGTCAAAGTCACCGATGCGCAGCTCGGCTCACTCCACACAGCTGGTCTGGCCAAGGAGTTCAATCAGTTCGGATCATCCTGGATATACAAGTTCGAGGGCGACCTCCCCCAAGAAGGGGACATCAACCTTCCACCCAACAGATAGTTCCGCAAGATTGTAGCCAGCCCAACGGAGAAGTTGGAATGACATTTCACAAGAGAACGGTCCAAGTTTTCTTCCTCACCACTGCCGTCGTGGGAGTCGTTGCCGGAACCGGTTGCACCTCGCTTGGGCACAGCACAGCGAACGACGAGTCGCACCCCCTGCAGGGCCCCGCCTTGACTCAGGCTGCCCTCGAATTCGGCGACTGGCAGCTACCGTCGGGCGCGAAAGTGCTGCTAGCCAGAGACGACTACCACCGCGATCCGAATTTCAAACTGGCCGTGGAAGTCTCCCCCGCCGACCTGACCTGGATGTTGAACGAGTCGAAATTTTCCAAGCCATTCACGGAAGGCGTCTCGGCTGCCAACCGTGAAATAATTGCCGGACCACCGCTTTCGACTTCGCCTCACGCGAAGGAAGCCCAGGATATGTTCGTGTCGAAGGAAGGCGACTCGATGATCCGCGCTGTCGTCATCGACGAGCGCACCGCCAACGTGCACATAGTCCATCTCGAGTTCCGCGGCCAATAGAATCCAGTCGCGGGACCGCGCGTGTCAGTCAGCACCGAACGGCAGACTCAGCCCTGCAGCGCGGCGATGAGGGCTGGACTCAAGGCCAGGGCGGGGAGGGATTCGACGAGTAGGTCAACCAATTGTTCTCGAGTGATGGGCTTTTCGGTCATCCAGGTGAGGATGGTTTCCTCGACGAAGGCGATCCAGCCGCGGATGGCGAGGGTGAGGCGGGCGAGGTCGGGGTCGTCGGGGGGTAGGGGAAGCTCGCTGACGATGAGATCGGCGATGGCGCCGCGGGTTTCGTTGACGTAGTCGAGGAGGTCGGGGGTGATGCTGGCGGGCCCGCGCAGCACGGAGCGGTAGGACGCGGAGTGCTCGGTGGCGTAGTCGACGAACCGCTCGATCGAGTCGCGCAGCATGTCGAACAGCGACAGCTCGCGATTGGGGGTGACGGCCGCGAAGAACTCGGCGCTCACGTGCCGGGCGATCGCCTCGTGGAACTCCTGCTTGGAGGCGAAGTAGTGGAACAGCAACCCCCGCGAGATGCCGGCCTGCTTGGCGATGTCGTCGACCGAGATGTCCTCGAGCGATCGCTCGGCCAGCATCTCGGCGCCCAGGGTGATCAGCTGCAGCCGCCGCTCCTCGGGGCTGAGCCGGACACGCTTGGTCTCGCCGGAACTCCTGATACTCACGTCGACCATCCTAGCCACTACTGAACCTGGTTCAATAGCTGTTGACTCCGGCTCAATAAGAACGTAGTCTGCATTACATGAGTCGCAAGGTTACAGACAAAGTTGTCGCCGACCGTGCCGCCCGCCACGTCAAGACGATCATCGTCGGCAGTGGGTTCGCGGGCCTCGGAATGGCCATCCGGCTGCGCCAGCAAGGCCGCGAGGATTTCCTCGTCCTGGAGCGCGGCAGCGATGTCGGCGGCACCTGGCGGGACAACACCTACCCCGGCGCCGCGTGCGACGTGCCGTCGCACCTGTACTCCTACTCGTTCGCGCTGAACCCGGACTGGTCGCGCTCGTTCTCCAAGCAGGGCGAGATCCAGGCCTACATCCGCAAGGTCGCCGAGCAGAACAATGTGCTGGACAAGCACCTGTTCGACTGCGATGTGCTGGGCATGCGGTGGAACGCCGAGACCGCCCGCTGGGACATCACCACCAGCAAGGGCGACTTCACCGCCGACACCGTGGTCTCCGCGGTCGGCGCCCTGTGCGAGCCGTCGCTGCCCGACATCAAGGGCATCAACGAGTTCGAGGGCGAGATCTTCCACTCGGCCCGCTGGGACCACAGCGTCGAGCTCGCGGGCAAGCGCGTCGCGGTGATCGGCACCGGCGCCTCGGCCATCCAGATCGTGCCCGCCATCGCGGGCAAGGTCGCCCACCTCGACCTCTACCAGCGCACCGCGCCGTGGCTGCTGCCGCGCATGGACCGCCCGTACTTCCTGCCGGAACGCCTGGCGTTCAAGTACATTCCGGGCGTGCAGCGCCTGTCCCGCGCGGCCATCTACGCCGCCCGCGAGACCCAGGTCGTCGGCCTGGCCAAGTACCCCGCGCTGATGAAGATCTTCGAGACCATCTCTCGCGGCAAGCTGCTGGCCGAGGTCCGCGACCCGATCAAGCGCGCCAAGGTCACCCCGAACTACCGCATCGGCTGCAAGCGCATGTTGATCTCCAACGAGTACTACCCGGCGATCGACCGCGACAACGTCGAGGTGATCACCGAGGGCATCGCCGAGGTCAAGGCCGGCTCGATCGTCACCAAGGACGGCACCGAGCGCGAGATCGACGCGCTGATCGTGGCCACCGGCTTCCACGTCACCGACTCCCCGGCCTTCGAGACCATCACCGGTCGCACCGGACAGACCCTGTCCGAGCAGTTCGACGAGGTCGGCCAGCGCGGCTACAAGGGCTCGACCATCGAGAACTTCCCCAACATGTTCTTCCTGCTCGGCCCGAACGTCGGCCTCGGCCACACCTCGATGGTGTTCATGATCGAGTCGCAGATCAACTATGTCGCCGACGCCCTGGCCACCATCGACAAGCAGAACCTGCGCACCGTCGAGGTCCGCCCGGAGGCCGTGCGCGCGTACAACACCGAACTGCAGGCGAAGATGGCCGACAGCGTCTGGATGAACGGCGGCTGCGCCAGCTGGTACCTGGACAAGCACGGCAACAACACCACACTGTGGCCCGATTTCACCTTCCAGTTCCGTAGGCTGACCAAGAATTTCGATGTCGCTGCCTACGACACGACTTCTTCGACCGACTCCGACACCGAACTGAAAGTGGTGGCAGCACAGTGAGCAAAGATGCTTACTTCACGAACAAGGTCTGTGTGATCACGGGCGCCGGCTCCGGCATCGGCCGCGCGCTCGCCGAGAACCTGGCTCGCCGTGGCGCCAAGCTGGCGCTGTCCGACATCGACGCCGAGGGCCTGGCCGAGACCGTGCGCATCGTCGAGGGACTGGGCGCGCAGGTCAAGGCCGACCGGCTCAACGTCGCCGAGCGCGAGGCGTTCCTGCTCTACGCCGACTCGGTGAAGGCGCACTTCGGCGTCGTGCACCAGATCTACAACAACGCCGGCATCGCCTACCACGGTGACGTCGTCAAGACCGACTTCAAAGACATCGAACGCATCATGGACGTCGATTTCTGGGGCGTCGTCAACGGCACCAAGGCGTTCCTGCCGATGCTGATCGAGTCCGGCGACGGCCACGTCGTCAACGTGTCGAGCCTGTTCGGCCTGGTCACCGTGCCCGGCCAGGCGGCCTACAACTCGGCCAAGTTCGCGGTGCGCGGCTTCACCGAGGCGCTGTACCAGGAGATGAAGATCGCCAAGGCGCCGGTCAAGGTCACCTGCGTGCACCCCGGCGGCATCAAGACCGCGGTGGCCCGCAACGCCACCTACGCCGAGGGCATCGACGGGGCCAACACCGCCTCGCTGTTCGACAAGTACCTGGCGATCCACAGCCCGGAGATGGCCGCGCAGACCATCACCGAGGGTGTGCGCAAGGGGCACGCGCGCGTGCTGATCGGCTGGGAGGCCAAGGTGCTCGATGTGAGCGTGCGCTTCCTCGCCTCGGGGTACAACCGGATCTCGGCCGTGGTCAACGGCCGCTTCATGCCGCACTGACGCGACTAGCCCCGTAGGAAAACCATGCGCGAGTTCACGATTCCGCTGCCGATCGCCCGTGCCGTACTCGACCCGGTGTTCCGGGTGACGCTCAACGCACGGCTGCCGGTCGCGGTGCAACGCGCCCTGCTCGACGTGGTCTCCCGGCTGCAGCTGATGCCCGACGGTTCCGTCGTGCAGCATCTGCAGCTGGGCGGCCGCCCGGCCGAGCGGGTCATCGCCGAGACCGCCATCCCGGGTTCGCGTACCCGGGCGGTCCCGCCGGAGCGCGCCGCGGGCGCGATCCTGTACCTGCACGGCGGCGGCTACGTCGTCGGTTCGCTGGCCACCCACCGTTCGCTGGTCGCGCGGCTGGCCAGGGAGACCTCCTGCGCGGTGTACTCGCTGGACTACCGCCTGGCCCCGGAGCATCCGCTGCCCGCCGGTCTCGACGACGCCGAGGCGGCGTTCCTCGACCTGGTGGACAACGTCGGCTACCGGCCCGAGCAGATCTGCCTCGCCGGCGATTCGGCGGGCGGTGGTCTGTCGCTGGCGCTGGCCCAGCGACTGATCGAACGACACGCGATGACGCCCGCCGCGCTGGGCCTCATCGCGCCCTGGGTCGACCCGACCCAGGTGCCCAGCCGCAGCCGCGACCTGGTGATCAACCGGGCGTGGTCGCAAGCGTGCGCCGCCTTCTACCTCGGCGACGGCGCCGCCACCGACGCGGGCTACGCCCCGCTCACCGGAAACCTGATCGGCCTGCCACCCACCTACGTGCAGGTCGACGTGAGCGAACTCCTGCACGACCAGTGCACTCAGCTCGTCTCAGCCCTGCGTGGCGCGGGTGTGCACGTCCGCTTCACCGAAACCCGCGGCCTCTGGCATGTCGCGCAACTGCAGGCCGCGCTGGTCACCGAGGCAGCGCTGGCGCTCAGCGAACTCGCAGAGTTCCTGCGAGAAGCAATTCAGCCAGTTTCGATCGACGATTTACGATAAGTCCTGGTGACAGGATTTTCGGACGGCGATATCGCGGCCCGGCCGAACGTGTCGTAGATTACTGGCGAGTAGAACCCACTGGAAGGGCACTGATGCGAGAGTTCGAAGTTCCGGCTTCCTACACCATCCCGGACGATGCGAACAATTCCGACAACGTCTTCCGCTTCGCCGCGGAGACGCCGAACACGGTGTTGTTCAACGTCCCGAACGGCAGCGGCGGCTGGAACGACGTCACGGCGAAGCAGTTCGAGCAGGCCGTTATCGGCGTCGCCAAGGGCCTCATCGCCTCGGGCATCGAACTGGGCGACCGGGTCGCCATCATGGCAGCCACTCGCTATGAGTGGACCCTGCTGGACTTCGCGATCTGGGCCGCCGGTGGCGTCACCGTCGCGATCTACGACAGCTCGGCCGCCGAGCAGGCCAAGTGGATCCTGCAGGACTCCGAGACCAAGCTCCTGGTCGTCGAGAACGACAAGCACCGCGCCACGATCGACGAGATCGAAGCCGGCTCGCTGCCCGCCCTGGCCGAGACCCTGCAGATCGACAAGGGCGCGGTCGACACGCTGACCGAGCGCGGCGCCGATCTCGACGACGCCGTGGTGCACGAGCGTCGCAAGCAGGTCGGCGCGGCCTCCCCGGCCACCCTGATCTACACCTCGGGCACCACCGGTCGCCCCAAGGGCGTCCAGCTGACCCACGCGAACCTGTATGCGGAGTCGCGGTCGGGCGGCATCGAGCTGTCCGCCTTCGTCTCCGAGGGCCAGAAGACCCTGCTGTTTCTGCCGCTGGCGCACGTGTTCGCCCGCGCGGTCGCGCTGATCGCCTTCGATTCCAAGGTGACCATCCGCCACAGCTCGGACTGGACGACCCTGGTCGAGCAGTTCGGCGAGTTCAAGCCGGACTTCATCCTCTCCGTGCCGCGCGTGTTCGAGAAGGTCTACAACTCGGCCAAGCAGAAGGCGCACGACGGCGGCAAGGGCAAGATCTTCGACGCCGCCGCCGAGACCGCCATCGCCTACAGCGAGGCGCTCGAAAAGGGCAGCCCCGACCTGGTGCTGAAGCTGAAGCACTTCGTCTTCGACAAGCTGGTCTACAGCAAGCTGCGTGCCGCGCTCGGTGGCCAGTGCCTGGCCGCGGTGTCCGGTGGCGGGCCGCTGGGCGCGCGCCTCGGCCACTTCTTCCGTGGCGTCGGCGTCACCATCTACGAGGGCTACGGTCTGACCGAATCCACCGCCGCATTCAGCGTGAATACCCCGCAGCACATCCGGGTCGGCTCGGTGGGCCGCCCGATCCAGGGCCACGCGGCCAAGATCGCCGAGGACGGCGAGCTGCTGCTCAAGGGCTCGGTCGTGTTCAACGGCTACTGGGGCAACGCCGAGGCCACCGAGGAAGCGTTCGAGGACGGCTGGTTCAAGACCGGCGACCTGGGCGCCATCGACGCCGACGGCTTCATCACCATCACCGGCCGCAAGAAGGAAATCCTGGTCACCGCGGGCGGCAAGAACGTCTCCCCCGCCGTGCTCGAGGACTCCCTGCGCGCGCACCCGCTGATCAGCCAGGTCATGGTCGTCGGTGACGGCCAGCCCTTCATCGGCGCGCTCATCACCCTCGACCCGGAGGCACTGCCGGGGTGGAAGGAGCGCAACGGCGTCGCCGCCGACACCGCGATCGAGACCCTGATCGAGAACCCGACGCTGGTCGCCGAGGTCGAGGCCGCGGTCGCCGAGACCAACAAGAAGGTCTCCAAGGCCGAGGCGATCAAGAAGATCCGCATCCTCCCGGTCGACTGGACCCAGGAGGGTGGCGAGCTCACCCCGAAGATGTCGCTCAAGCGCGCCGTCGTCATGAAGCAGTACGCGGGCGAGGTCGACAAGATCTACTCGTAGTCCCCGCCTGTCCGGAAGGCCGGTTGCGTTCGCGCAACCGGCCTTCCGGCGTTTCAGGCGACGGCCGCGGCCCGTTCCCGCAGGACGCGCAGTCCGGCCAGACCGACGACGAGATCGGCGCCGATCTCGAACAGAGCGGCGAACCAGGAGAACCCGGTGACGTTCGCCCGCGCGGGCGCGTTGACGAAACTGTCGCTGAGCGGGCCGAACCAGTCGGGCAGCAGGTGCACGACGAAGAAGCCCGCCGCGCTGGCGAACCCGACGATCGCCGCGGCCAGTGGCGCCGCGGCGTGGCGCCGGAACACCAGGAAGACGACGAGCAGGGCGAACAGGAGCTGGATCGTCCCGAGCGCGTTGACCAGGGCGGAGGTGACGTTCATCCCCCGGCGTAGATGGTCGGCGCCGTGGACGAGGAGCGCGACGGCGAACACGGCGGTGGCCGCGCGCAGGGTGGTCTCGGGGGCTGTGGTCTCGGGCATGGGAGCCTCCTGCCGAGGGCGGATTCAGTTCTACTACACAGTGTAGTTTTCAAGGGGTGGCCGCCGCAGCCGTTCCGCCGCCACAGGTCGGTGTCGCCGCGCGCGACGTAGGCTCGCTGGTATGGCGTTGTTGCGGGTAGTGGCCGGAATCGCGGCAGCCGCGCTGGTCCTCGGCGTGGCCGAGCTGGTCGCGGTGTTCACCGGTACAGGGAGCGCGCCCGCGTACGCGCTCGGGGCGACCGTCGTCGATCACACCCCGGACGGCCTCCGCGAGTGGGCGATCCAGAGTTTCGGCCGCAACGACAAGGCCGTGCTGTTCGTATGCATGGGCATCGTGGCGGTCCTCGTCGCCGGTCTGGCGGGCTGGTTCGAGCGGGTCACCCGGCCGGTCGGATCGGTCGTGTTCGCCGTGTTCGGCCTGATCGCCGCGGTCATCGGGGCGGGCCGGGTCGGTGGGTTCGGCGGCGCGCTACCCGCCCTGATCGGCACCGCGGCAGGAATTCTCGCGTTGCGCGGGTTGACCCGGCGCATCGATGACGCGTCGGCTCCGCCCGGATCGACGGGCGAGGCGGCGGCGGGAGCCGACACCGCGGGCGGGACAGTCGTCGGCGCCGGCGCGACGGCCGGTCCGGCGGCGATCAGGGCCGACGAGT
>NZ_JBCGFB010000104.1:0-21063 GCF_038752175.1 Nocardia sp. No.11
TTCAGCGCGGCGGGGGGAGCGGGCACGCGGTGCGCGCCACCACGACGTTCGGCGCGGCGCGGTGCGGGCTCCGCGGTCTCGGCGGCGCGGGTGGGTTCCCACGAGGTGGCGTAGGCGCCGGAGTCATAGGTGTCGGACTCGTCCGCGGTCCACTCGTCCTCGGCGGGCGTCCACGCGCTGTCAGCGTTCCAGGCGTTCTGGTCCTGCCAGGTGTTCTGCTGCGGCCAGGCGGTTTCGGGCGCAGCGGCGGGCGCGCGACGGCCCTGCGGATGCGAGGTGTACTCGTCGGTGTACCGGTAACG
Source organism: Nocardia sp. No.11 (assembly GCF_038752175.1). Lineage (NCBI taxonomy): Bacteria > Bacillati > Actinomycetota > Actinomycetes > Mycobacteriales > Nocardiaceae > Nocardia > Nocardia sp. No.11. The sequence goes on from NZ_JBCGFB010000104.1 coordinate 303, forward strand.
ATGACCGGAGTTGGTGCGATTTTCGACTGTGAAGGTGGAGCGGTGGTTCATCGGCTGCGCCGAATCGCCGACGGCTGTTCCAAGCGAGTGCTGACGTGCCTCAAGCTTGTCGTCCTCCTCAGTCCTGACTTGCCAGTCGTGACCTGGTTGTCGTGACCTGGTTGTGACTTCGACCGCATTGACGGTAACGAAGCGATTGCAGAGTGGCAAGCGCTGGTCGAAAACCTAGCGTAGTGTGTGAGATTCGTCACCGTAACGCGGCGGAATATCTCACTGTTTTCCGGCGTCTCGGGTGAGGTTCGTCGACGACATAACGTAGTAGATCGTGAGGGGTCGCGGCTTTACGTGTCCCGACCTGCCACGGTGCCGGAAAAACCCGAAAAACTACTCGCCAGTAGCCTTGGCCAGCGGTTTTGCCGACCTCCCGTAACACGTCGTGACCTGCGCCACTTAGGATGAATGTGGCCGTTTGGCCCTCCATGTGACTGGTTAGAGTCCGACCCGACCCGCTACCGACGTCGGGCCGCCAACAAAGACGTTGTCATAGCAACGCAGACGAGACGGTGAGTACATGGATCTCTTCGAATATCAGGCGAAGGAGCTCTTCGTTAAGCACGGAGTGCCTTCGTCCGAGGGTCGTGTTTGCGACACGGCCGAAGAAGCTCGCGCGATTGCCGAGGAAATCGGCAAGCCGGTGATGGTCAAGGCGCAGGTCAAGGTGGGCGGCCGTGGTAAGGCGGGTGGCGTCAAGTACGCCGCCACCCCGGAGGACGCGTTCACGCACGCGCAGAACATTCTCGGCCTGGACATCAAGGGCCACATCGTCAAGAAGCTCCTTGTCGCCGAAGCCAAGGACATCGCGGAGGAGTACTACATCTCCTTCCTGCTCGATCGTTCCAACCGCACCTACCTGGCCATGTGTTCGGTCGAGGGCGGCATGGAGATCGAAGAGGTCGCCGAGAAGACCCCCGAGCGCCTGGCCAAGATCCCGGTGGACGCCGTCAAGGGTGTCGACCTGGCCTTCGCCCGTGAGATCGCCGAGAAGGGCCACCTGCCCGCCGAGGTGCTCGACGCCGCGGCCGTGACCATCCAGAAGCTGTGGGAGGTCTTCACCAAGGAAGACACCACCCTGGTCGAGGTCAACCCGCTGGTGCGTACTCCCGGCGACGAGATCCTCGCCCTGGACGGCAAGGTCACCCTGGACGAGAACGCCGAGTTCCGTCAGCCCGGCCACCTCGAGTTCGCCGACGTCGACGCGACCGACCCGCTCGAGCTCAAGGCCAAGGAGAACGACCTCAACTACGTCAAGCTCGACGGCGAGGTCGGCATCATCGGCAACGGCGCCGGCCTGGTCATGTCGACCCTGGACGTCGTCGCCTACGCCGGCGAGAACCACGGCGGCGTGAAGCCGGCCAACTTCCTCGACATCGGCGGTGGCGCTTCGGCTTCCGTGATGGCCGCCGGCCTGGACGTCATCCTGGGCGACTCGCAGGTCAAGAGCGTGTTCGTCAATGTCTTCGGTGGCATCACCGCGTGCGACGCGGTCGCCAACGGCATCGTGAAGGCGCTGGAGATCCTCGGCGACGCGGCCACCAAGCCGCTGGTCGTCCGTCTCGACGGCAACAACGTCGACGAGGGCCGCAAGATCCTCGCCGAGGCCAACCACCCGCTGGTGACGCTGGCCCAGACCATGGACGAAGGCGCCGACAAGGCTGCCGAACTGGCCGCAGCCAAGTAAGGAACACGAACATGTCCATCTTCCTGAACAAGGACAACAAGGTCATCGTCCAGGGCATCACCGGCGGCGAGGGCACCAAGCACACCGCGCTGATGCTGAAGGCGGGCACCAACGTCGTCGGCGGCGTGAACGCGCGCAAGGCCGGCACCACCGTCAAGCACACCGACAAAGACGGCAACGAGATCGAGCTGCCCGTGTTCGCCTCCGTCGCCGAGGCGATCGAGAAGACCGGCGCCGACACCTCCATCGCGTTCGTGCCGCCCGCCTTCTCCAAGGACGCCATCATCGAGGCCATCGACGCGGAGATCCCGCTGCTCGTGGTCATCACCGAGGGCATCCCGGTGCAGGACTCCGCCTACGCGTGGGCCTACAACGTGGAGAAGGGCGAGAAGACCCGCATCATCGGCCCGAACTGCCCCGGCATCATCACCCCCGGCGAGGCGCTGGTCGGCATCACCCCGAACAACATCACCGGCAAGGGCCCGATCGGCCTGGTGTCGAAGTCGGGCACCCTGACCTACCAGATGATGTACGAGCTGCGTGATTTCGGTTTCTCCACCGCGATCGGCATCGGCGGCGACCCGGTCATCGGCACCACCCACATCGACGCCATCGAGGCGTTCGAGAAGGACCCCGAGACCAAGATCATCGTCATGATCGGCGAGATCGGTGGCGACGCCGAAGAGCGCGCCGCGGCCTACATCAAGGCCAACGTGACCAAGCCGGTCGTCGGCTACGTCGCCGGCTTCACCGCGCCCGAGGGCAAGACCATGGGCCACGCCGGCGCCATCGTCTCCAGCGGCGGCGGTACCGCGCAGGCCAAGCAGGAAGCGCTCGAGGCCGCGGGCGTCAAGGTCGGCAAGACGCCGTCCGCGACCGCCGCCCTCGCGCGCGAGATCCTGGAGAAGGCGTCGATCGCCTCCGCCTGATCCCTCGCAACACCGACGAAGGCCGCCTCCAGGTTTGACGGAGGCGGCCTTCGTCGATTCTCCACAGGGCCGTGGTTGTCCACAGCCCGATCGGTAGGTGGTGACCGGGGACGGGACGTGCAGTAGCGTCAGTAACCGGATCAGCACCAGTCAGTTCGACGCGACCGATGCGCACGACTCGACAAGGAGACGACGACATGTCATACCCGACCGGGGGCTCCGGGTACAACGCACCCGCGACACCCGCCGCGCCCAGCCAGGGCCCGAGCACCGGAGCCGCCGCGGCTGCGCCATCGACCGCGGACGGTTCGGAAGGCAAAGGGCTGCCGTTCATTCTGACCGCCGCGACCGCCGGTCTCGGTGTGCTGACCTTCCTGCTCGGCTTCCTGCCGTTCGTCGGCACCAAGCCGGTGACCATCGGTGGCACCACCGTGAGCAGCGACGAGACCGACAGCTTCTTCGCCTACTTCGGCGGCTCGGCCACGCTGTCCATCGTGCTGCTGGCCGGTCTGCTGGCCGGTGTGTCGCTGCTGCCCAAGCAGAAGCTGCTCGGCGCCGCGGCCGCGGCCGCGGTCGCGGGCCTGTTCGGCGTGCTCGCGCTGACCTTCTCGGTGCCCGAGGGCGCCGAGCTGGAGTTCGGTGCCTACATCGTGATCGTGTTCGCGCTGCTCACCGCGGCCGCCGCGATCGTCGCCGTGCTGTTCGAACTGGGCATCATCAAGCCGCCTGCGCCCAAGCCCGCCCAGCCGCAGCAGCAGCCGGGTCAGTACGGCCAGTACGGCCAGCAGCAGGGCTACGGGCAGCAGGGCTACGGCCAGGGCACCGGCCAGCAGCCGTACGGTCAGGCCGGTTACGGCCAGGGCCAGACCGGCGGCCAGTACCCGACCCAGTCGCCGTACGGCCAGCAGAGCCAGCCGTCGGTGCCGCAGCCGACCTATGGTCAGCCGGGTCAGCAGGCCCAGCAGCCGTCCTACGGGCAGCCGCAGCAGTCGCCGTACGGCCAGCAGTACGGTGCGCCGCAGCAGCAGTCGCCCTACGGTGCCGCGCCGCAGGCGCAGCCGCGTCCGGACGAGAGCGCGACCCAGCACTTCGGCGGGCAGCAGCCCGGCCAGGGTCAGCCCTTCGGCGCGCCGACCTACGGTGGCGGGCAGCAGCCCGGCGCGGCCGCGCCGCAGCAGGGTCAGCCGTTCGGTGGTGAGCAGACCGCCGATCCGGCGGCCGACGCGACCACGGCGTTCCGCCCGAACGAGGACAACAAGTAACCGACGGCCGCCGCGCGTGGCACAGGTTCGGTCGCGGGCCCACAGGTGCGCCTGTGGGCTCGCGGCGCGCCTGACCCGCGCCCGCCGGGGAAGCTGCCACGCTGAATTGTCATGAGCTCCCGTAACGCCCTCGTGCGCCGGACCTCCGGGTCACGCGGTGACGGGGAGGCCACCGCACCGCCGTCCGGGCACGGTCACGAGCCGCCCTGGTGGTCGCTGTCGCCCGAGCGGGCGCGCACCCTGCTGCTGGTCGCCGCCCGGCCGACGATCTGCGGGCTGGCGGCGACGGTCCTGCTCGTCCTGGTGGTCATGGTGACCACCGGCACCGATCTGACCAGCGCGCCCGGCGCGGTCGCGGCGACCTGGCTGGCCGCCCATCAGGTTCCGCTGACCGTCGGCCGGACGACGCTGGGCGTGTTGCCGCTCGTCCCGACCGCGGTCCTGGTCTGGGTGGCCGCCCGCGAATGCGCGCGTGCGGTTCCCCGCCGCCCCACCCCCATCGAACTCGGCTGGCTCACCGGCGCCGTGCTCGCGGGCCCGCTGCTGATGACCGCGGTCTGCCTGGCCGTCACCGGGGACGCCGCGGGGGTCACCCCCCTCGAACCGCCGGGCCCGGTGACCGCGTTCGGCTGGGTCCTCGTGCTCTACCTCGGCGCGGCCGCCGGCGGCATCGTGAGTCGCGCGTGGCCGTCGGTGTACGCGCTGCTGCCGGTGGAGATCCCGGAGTGGGCCGTGCTCGGCGCCCGCGCCGCGCGGCGCACCGTGCTGCGCATGCTCGGCTGCGCCGCACTGGCCACCGCGGTGTCGTTCTTCCTGCATCTGGACCGGCTCGACGGCGCGTACGACCAGGCGCACAACGTCACCGACGTGCTCGGCATGACGCTGTTGTCGCTGCTCTACCTGCCGAATGTGGTGATCGCCGCGGCCGGGATGCTGTGCGGGGCCGCGGTCCAGTTCGGTGCCGGGTCGGTCGGGCTGTTCGACGTCACCGCCGGGCGGGTGCCCGTGCTGCCCGCGCTGATCCCGCTGCCGGAGGGGCCGTCGGCGGGCTGGTGGCCGGTGCTGCTGCTGGTGCCGATCGCGGTGGGTGTGCTGGGCGGCATCGAGCTCGGCCGCACCAGCGACGACCGGCCGGGCGCGCCCTGGGCGACGCTCACCTCCGCCGCGCTGTCCACGCTGGCCTTCCTGATGCTCGCGATCCTGGGCGGCGGACAGCTCGGCGCCGTCGGCCGGGTCGGGCTCGACCTGCTGATGCTGGTCGTGCTGATGGTCACCTGGTTCGGCTTCGGCGGTTTCGTCGGCATGTTCTTCGCCCGCCGCTTCCTCGCCCCCGCCGCCCCGGTCCACGACTACGACGACGACGACGACTTCGACGAGCACGACGACTACGACGACGATTACGACGACGAGGACGACTACTACTACGACGACGAGGACGACGACGACCACGAGGACGACTACGACGACGACGATTCCGCCGTCGAGGTCGACGCCGAACTGGTCACCGACTTCGACGACGACGTCGAGGTGAGCATCGCCGCGCCCGGCTCGACGGCCGCGCCGACCGACGACATCGTCGACGCGGAGGTCGTCGAGTCGGACCTGCCGGAAGGTGACAAGAGCACCGGTCGTTAAGCTCGACCCGGCGGTATCGCCGATCGCCGCCACCCGACACACGCAGGAGTAGAGCGCTGACGTCCTCGTTTGCCCAGTGGAAGCCCGCAGGGACACCGGCCACCGTCGTCGTCCTCGCCTCGGGCACCGGCTCGCTGCTCAACGCGCTGCTGGCCGCCGCGCGCGAGCCCGGCTATCCCGCCGAGATCGTCGCGGTCGGCGTCGACCGGGTGTGCCAGGCCACCGAACACGCCGAGACCGCGGGGATCGAGCACTTCCGGGTCGCGGTGCGGGATTTCGACGACCGGGCCGCCTGGGATCGCGCGCTGACCGACGCCGTCGACGCCTTCCAGCCCGACCTGGTCGTCTCCGCCGGCTTCATGAAGATCGTCGGTCCCGCGTTCCTCGAACGTTTCGGCGGCCGGTTCATCAACACCCACCCCGCGCTGCTGCCGTCGTTCCCCGGCGCGCACGGGGTGCGTGACGCGCTCGCCTACGGCGCCAAGGTCACCGGCTGCACGGTGCACCTGGTCGACGGTGGCGTCGACACCGGCCCGATCCTCGCGCAGGAGGCGGTCGACGTGCTGCCCGGCGACGACGAGGCCGCCCTGCACGAGCGCATCAAGGTTGTCGAGCGACGGTTGCTGGCGGAGGTCATCGCCGCTGTCGCGACCCGAGGCATTGTCTCCGACGGACGAAAGGCAGAAATTCCAGATGAGCGAGCACGCCGGTGAGTGAACGTAAGGCGATCCGCAGGGCGCTGGTGAGCGTCTACGACAAGACCGGGCTCATCGAGCTGGCCACCGGACTGCACGCCGCGGGCGTGGAGCTGGTGTCGACCGGTTCGACCGCGGGCAAGATCGCCGAGGCGGGCATTCCGGTCACCAAGGTCGAGGACCTGACCGGTTTCCCGGAGACCCTCGACGGCCGGGTCAAGACGCTGCACCCCCGGGTGCACGCGGGCATCCTGGCCGACACCCGCCGCGCGGAGCACGTCGACCAGCTCGCCGAGCTGGGCGTGGAGGCCTTCCAGCTGGTGGTGGTGAACCTCTACCCGTTCACCCAGACCGTGGCCAGCGGCGCGAGCATCGACGAGTGCGTCGAGCAGATCGACATCGGCGGGCCGTCGATGGTGCGTGCCGCCGCCAAGAACCACCCGTCGGTCGGCGTGGTCGTCGACGTCAACGACTACGACGATGTGCTCGCCGCCGTGAAGTCGGGCGGCTTCACCCTCGCCGAGCGGACCGGACTGGCCGCCAAGGCCTTCCAGCACACCGCGAGCTACGACGTGGCCGTCGCGAGCTGGATGGGCTCGGTCGCCGTGCCCGCCGTGCAGCCCGAGACCGAGCAGTTCCCGGGCTGGGTCGCCGGCTCGTGGGAGCGCGCCGCGGTGCTGCGCTACGGCGAGAACCCGCACCAGGCCGCCGCGCTGTACACCAGCAACGACGGCACGGTCGGCATCGCCCAGGCCGAGCAGCTGCACGGCAAGGAGATGTCGTACAACAACTACACCGACGGTGACGCCGCCTGGCGCGCCGCCTACGACTTCGACGAGCCCGCCGTCGCGGTGATCAAGCACGCCAACCCGTGCGGCATCGCCGTGGGCGCCGACATCGCCGAGGCGCACCGCAAGGCCCACGCCACCGACCCGGTCAGCGCCTACGGCGGCGTGATCGCGGCCAACCGCGAGGTCAGCGTGGAGATGGCCGAGCAGGTCGCCGAGATCTTCACCGAGGTGATCGTGGCCCCCGGTTACGCGCCCGGCGCGGTCGAGGTGCTGCAGCGCAAGAAGAACGTGCGCGTGCTGGTGGCCGAGCCGCCGCGGCGCAAGGGCGTGGAGCTGCGTCCGATCAGCGGCGGCGCGCTGCTGCAGGACCGCGACATTCTCGACGCCGCGGGCGACGACCCGGCCAACTGGACCCTGGCTGCGGGCGACCCGGCCGACGCCACCACCCTGGCCGACCTCGAATTCGCTTGGCGCGCTTGCCGGGCCGTGAAGTCGAACGCGATCCTGCTGGCCGACGACGGTGCCGCCGTCGGTGTCGGCATGGGGCAGGTCAACCGGGTCGACTCGTGCAAACTGGCCGTCGAGCGGGCCGGTGAGCGGGCCAAGGGTTCGGTCGCCGCCTCCGACGCGTTCTTCCCGTTCTCCGACGGCCCGCAGATCCTGGTGGCCGCGGGCGTGCGCGCGATCGTGCACCCGGGTGGTTCGATCCGCGACAAGGACACCGTCGAGCTCTGCAAGGAAGCCGGTGTGACCCTGTACCTGACCGGAGCGCGCCACTTCGCGCACTGAGTCACCGCCGGACCCGAACGGGTGCCGTACCGAATCCCTCGGTGCGGCACCCGTTTTCGCTATCCGGCGTCGACCACCTGGCGGCTGCCCAGCGGCGCGGCCAGAACGATCTCCACGGTGCCGAAGACGGCGTTCATGGTGCACATCTTGCCGACCGCGTCGGCGCGGGTGCCCGCGCGCAGGGCGACCGTCACGGCGGTGGCCGACTCGGTGACGGTGACGTCGACGCCGTAGCACTCGGGGTTGCCGGTCTGGAAGTTGACGCCGATCGTGTTGTCGCTCAGGCGCGTCCACGAGGTGAAGGGCAGCGAGTGGGGGTTGACGATGGTGGGGTCGGGGGTGAAGCGATGGCCGAGGCTCGCGTTGCCGTCCTCCGGCCGGACGCTCGTGGTCGTCGAATGAGATTGGGGCGCAGCGTCATCGGAGTCCGAGCAGGCGGTGAGCGGGCTCAGCAGCACGGCCAGGGCGGCCGTGGCGGCGGTGAAACGCGAGGTCGTTCGCATGACGCGAGCCTAGTCGGCGTGGCGCGCGGGCTCGAGCGGGTCGGTGCGGCATTCTAGATGCGGTACTCCTCACAGTGAACTTTCCGCGAACCCTGCGCGTAACTCACCCATTTCGGCTCGGTGGGGACTACATTCGCTTGCGATGCGACGCCGTGGCATACGGCGAGCATCTTCTGTTGGATGCTCTGCAACTGGATCTTCGAAAGGACGAACGTGGGCGACACGCTGCGCGTAGGCGAAGAACTGGGACTGGGACAGTCCCTGACCGGCGGTGCGTACACCCTGGCCCTGCAGCCGGACGGCAACCTCGTGCTGACCGAGCCCGACGGCAACGTCGTGTGGGCCGCACAGACTCATGGGCAGGACGTGCAGCGCGCGGCCCTGCAGCACGACGGCGATTTCGTCATCTACAAGGGTGACGGCTCGCGCGTCTGGGCCACCGACACCAGTGGCAAGAACGTCGAGCGTCTGGTCGTGCAGCCCGACCGCAACGTCGTGCTCTACGGCACCGACGACTCGGTCGCGTGGGCCACCGCCACCAACACCGACAACCCGCTGCCCGCCCCGGCTCCCGAGCCGGAGCCGGTCGCCGCCGCCCCGATCGCCGAAGAGGTCCCGCCGCCGCCGGCCGCGCAGACCTACACGGTCGAGCCGGGCGACACCCTGTGGGCCATCTCCGAGCGCTTCTACGGTGACGGCAACCGCTACCAGGAGATCGCCGCCGCCTCCGGCATCGACAACCCGGATCTGATCAACGCGGGCCAGGTCCTCACCATCCCGTGATGATCTAGTCGCGGCGTTCTTCGCCCCGCACAACGACAGTGGCCCCGAGGCAACAGCTTCGGGGCCACTCTCGCGCGTGGGGCTACTTGGTGGTGGTGAAGGGCAGCAGCGCCATCTCGCGTGCGTTCTTCACCGCGACGGCGACCTGACGCTGCTGCTGCGGGGTCAGGCCGGTCACGCGGCGGCTGCGGATCTTGCCGCGATCGGAGATGAAGGTGCGCAGCAGGTTGACGTCTTTGTAGTCGACGACTTCGATGCCCGCGGCGATCAACGGGTTCTTCTTCGGCTTACGGCCCTGCTCGGCGCGTGCCTTCTTGGACGGTGCTCGCTTCACTGCCATGCGATGTTCCTTCTCACGAGATCAGTGGGTGTCTACCAGCTCGATTTGTGGACCCCAGGGAGCTCGCCCCGGTGGGCCATCTCGCGCACACGAACACGGGAGAGGCCGAACTTCCGGAGATGGCCGCGTGGCCGGCCATCGGCTGCATCCCGATTGCGCAATCGTACCGGACTGGCATCGCGGGGCTGGTTGCGCAGTTCGGCCTGCGCGGCGGCGCGCTCGGCGTCGCCGGTTCCCGGCTTGCGGATGAGCTCCTTGAGCTCGGCGCGCCGGGCGGCGTAGCGCTCGACGATCGCGCGGCGCTGCTCGTTGCGGGCGATCTTGGACTTCTTCGCCATATCTATCGGCTCCCTTCCCTGGGCCTACCTGGTTACGCTGCGCTGCCGCTTCCGGCCCCTGAGCTCAGGGGAGCGTCAGCGCTCCTCGCGGAAGTCGACGTGCTTGCGCACGACGGGGTCGTATTTGCGCAGGACCAGCCGGTCGGGGTCGTTGCGGCGGTTCTTGCGGGTGACGTAGGTGAAGCCGGTACCCGCGGTGGACTTGAGTTTGACGATGGGTCGGATATCGGTCGACTTCGAGGCCATGGGTGCTCCTAGATCTTGTCGCCCCGGGCACGGATGCGGGCCACCACGGCCTCGATCCCGTCCCGGTCGATGGTCTTGATGCCCTTGGCGGAGACCGTCAGCGTGATGCGGCGGCCCTCGCTGGGCAGGTAGTAGGTCTTGCGCTGGATGTTGGGGTTCCAGCGCCGGTTGGTGCGCCGGTGTGAATGCGAGACGGCTTTTCCGAAGCCGGGCTTGCGTCCGGTGACCTGGCAGTGGGCCGACATGCGACCTCCCTCCATGGAGATGACAACCATTTTCGACAACAGTTATTCCGCACTGTACCGTTGGGGTAACGTAAATGAAAATCGTTATCGAAAGGGGTATCGGGTGCTGGACCAGTCCGACCGGAGAACGCCCGTCGTGCTGTTGGCCGGCTTCTCCGGACCTGCCATGACCGGCGTCGAGCACATCGCGGCGACACTGAGCGCGGACGCGGGCACCGTGGTGGTGCACCACGACCTCGCCGAGCTGCGCGAAGGCGTCGTGCGGCGCACGGTGCGCACCGCGGGCACCGTCACGACCACCGTGCTGGAACTCGCGCACGGCTGCGTCTCGTGCACGCTGCGCGCCGACCTGCTGCCGATGCTGTGCACGCTCGCCGCCCGCGCGCACGTGCGTCGCATCGTGCTCGCGCTCGACCCGGCCATCGAGGCCGAGGCGCTGTGTCACGCGATCGACACGGTCGAGGTGACCGGAGTGGCGGACCGGGTCGACGGTCCCGCGAGCCGCAACGTGCGGATCGAGGCCACCCTGACCTGCCTGGACGGACAGCAGTGGCTCGCCGACGCCACCGGCGACGAGGTGCTGGCCGACCGCGGGCTCGCCGCGGCCGACGACGAGCGCACCGTCGCGCAGGTGGCCGTCGGTCAGGTCGACTTCGCCGACGCGCTGGTGGTGCTGGCCACCGAGGTCGACGCGCTCGAGCGCGAACGGCTCGGTGCCGTCCTCGCCAGGCTGGCGCCCGAGGCGCCGGTCGCCTGGCTCGACGAACTCCCGGCCTTCGACGCGGTCGAGATCGGCGCGCTGCTGACCCGAATCCCGGCCGACGCGCGCCGTGGCCGGATCTTCGACGCTCACGCGCCGCTGCTGCGCGGTCAGCCGCCGCTGACCACCGACTGCGGCGTCTCGCTCATCGAGTTCGCCGCGCGCAGGCCGTTCCATCCGGGCCGCCTGCACGACGCGCTGGACGTGCTGTTCGACGGCGTGGTCACCGCGCGCGGCCGGGTCTGGCTGGCCACCCAGCCCGACCAGGTGGTGTGGCTGGAATCGGCGGGTGGTGGTCTGCGCGTGGGCGGCGCCGGTCGCTGGCTCGCGGCGATGGACGCCGAGGAACAGGCCGCGGCCGACCCCGACCGCCGGGCGATGGCCGCGCTGCGCTGGGACGAGCGGTTCGGCGATCGCGATGTGTCGCTGGTGATCCTGGCCCACGACGCCGACCCGGCCGAGATCCGGCACGCGCTGCACTGGGCGCTGGTCGAGGACGACGAGCTGCTGCTGGTCGACCGGGCGCCGGAACGAGTCGCGTTGTGGGAGGACCCCTTCGGCGACTGGCACGAAGACCCCTGCGCCGATCCGTCCGAGGCCGCGGCCACGGCGGGCGAGCGCACCGAGAGAGGAGAAACGTCATGAAAGCGGGTATCCACCCCGACTACCACCCGGTGGTCTTCGAGGATTCGAGCACCGGCAAGCGGTTCCTGACCCGGTCGACCTCGACCAGCGATCGCACCGTCGAGTGGACCGACGGAAACACCTATCCGCTGCTGATGGTCGACGTCACCTCGGATTCGCATCCGTTCTGGACCGGCACCCATCGCAACCTCGACACCCAGGGCCGGGTGGAGAAATTCGAGCGCAAGTACGGAAAGCGCTCGCGCGCGGGCAAGGAGGGCTGAGCCGTGGCCGTACCGAAGCGCAGGATGTCGCGGTCCAATACCCGCAGCAGGCGTTCGCAGTGGAAAGCGGAAGTTCCGCAGCTGGTTCCCGTGACCGTCGGCGGTGTGGAATACAAGGTGCCGCGCCGTATCGTCGGCGCCGTCCGAAAAGGCGTGATAGACCCGACGAAACTCTGATCCTGGCGGTCGGCCGTGAGGATCACGTTCGCGGCCGGTCTCGCGTCCGAGGGGCGAGGTCGGTCGTGACAACTGTGTTCGCGGCCCGCCTCGCGTCCGAGGGGCGAGACGTCCCGGCGAAGCCGAAGTATCGCCCCTCGGACGCGAGGCACAAGGGGGCCGCGAACCCGCGGCGCCAGCCGCCTTTAACTCAGCCCTCGCGCTCGGCCAGTTCGGCCAGGGCCGCGGNCGAGGCACAAGGGGGCCGCGAACCCGCGGCGCCAGCCGCCTTTAACTCAGCCCTCGCGCTCGGCCAGTTCGGCCAGGGCCGCGGCGAGCTGGAAGAACTTGTTGCTGCCGAGATCGGCGATGGTCTTGATCTTCAGGGCCTCGAGCAGCTGCTTGTCGTGCGCCTCGGTCAGGCCGGCCAGGGCCGACGGCGGCGCGGCGAGGATTTCCTTCAGCGTCTTGTTCTCGTATGCCTTGTCGAGAACTTTGTCGAGCACCACGTTGACGGCCATGCGAACTCCTTCGAACGAACCTTGGATGTGCTGGGCGAGACGAATGCGCCCTGGCCGACGATAACCCGCTGAAGGCGCTGGTGGGGGCCGAACGCGCCGTCCGCGACCGGTTCTTCGACCGGTGCTGTCCAGGGGGCTTTCCGCGAGGTCGTTATGCCTGTTCAGCGCCCTATGGGCGGGTTCGGGGCAATCGCTCGGTTAACGATGTGACGCATGCCACTTGGCGTGAGCAGGGCTAACGGCTTGCCCGGCGATTGCTGGCGGGCACATAACCGACTCTTGGTTTGTTTTGTGGCACAGGAAAATTCCCCAGCGACTGATGCGGAGTCCTTGGCGGGTATGTACTCTCGTGCGGGAGGGCGGGTTCTCCGGTTAAGGAGAACCCGCTCATCGCCACTTCAGGGGCGGTTTTCGGGCCGGATGTGGCTCGCTGCGAGGGATTTCGCGAGCGGGGCGCTGGTCCACAAATTTTCCGACAAACCGGACGTTAGCTGGTCACCGTGCGGTGACGGTGCGCGCCTCGCGCTGACGTTCGGCCGCGTCTCGCCGATCCGGCGCGATCAGCACCGCGGTGATGGGCACCGTCAGACCGAGCGCGCCGAGCACGAACATCGGGAACACCAGGTCGAACGGCGTGAGGCCGCCCGGCGTCCGGCTGCCCGGATCGATCGTGAACTCCAGTGCGGCGACCGCGGTGTAGTACACCGCGGCGACCCCGAGCGCGAACAGTGTCGAGGCCGCGACCCGCACCAGGACCAGCCGCACGACCTGGAAGGCCCACAGGGTCGCGATGCACAGCGCCATCGACGCCAGCACGGCGACGCCGATCAGGCCCAGCGACTCGTCCACGGTGCCCTGCACCGTGAGCGCGTCCAGGGTCAGATAGGTCGACAGGCCGACGCTGAGGCCCATCGTCAGCCCGCCGACGATCAGCCGCGGCAACTGCGGGGTCCGGCCCGCGATCAGCAGACCGGCCAGCACGCCGACGACCGCGGTGGCCGCCGCCGCCGCGCCGAGCGCGGCGTTGTACCGCAACGTGGTGTCGTGCACCGTGATGCCGAGCAGCGCCACCGAATTGGCCAGCCACAGTCCGACTCCGCCGAGCGAGACCGCCGCCATCGTCAGCCAGAGCAGGCGGAACCGCAGGGAGTACTTCGCGTGCCGCACACAGGCGAACGCCACCAGCGCGCCCAGGATCGACAGATCGAACGCGAGCCAGGCGATGCCGGTGCCGCGGCCGAACGTTTCCGCACCGGTCGCGGCGAGCACCTCAACCACGCCGGCCGGCCTCCTCGAACTGCTGCGGTTCGAGCTGCGCGATGGCGTACTCGGTGACCGCGGCCAGCGCCTGCCTGACCTCGACCGCGTTGCGCGCGTCGATGTCGACGATCGGGATGCCCTCGCGCACCGAGAGCGCTTCGCGCAGTTCGGCGATCGGGAAGCGCGGGGCATTCGGGAAGCGGTTCACCGCGATCAGGAACGGCAGGCCGCGCGCCTCGAAGAAGTCGACCGCGGCGAAACTGTCCTCCAGCCTGCGGGTGTCGATCAGCACCACCGCGCCGATGGCGCCGCGGATCAGGTCGTCCCACATGAACCAGAACCGCTTCTGGCCCGGGGTGCCGAACAGGTACAGCACCAGGTTGCCCGGCAGCACGATGCGGCCGAAGTCCATGGCGACGGTGGTCGTCTCCTTCTCCGGCGTCTCGGCGAGATCGTCGATCCCGTCGGAGAAGTGGGTCACCATCGCCTCGGTGCGCAGCGGAACGATCTCCGATACCGCACCGACGAAAGTCGTCTTACCCGCCCCGAATCCACCGGCCACGACGATCTTGGTCGACGCGACCCGCTGATCGGGGTTCGGGGGGCGCATGCCCTCAGAGGCCACGGAGTCCACGCAAAGTCCTCTCCATCAGTGATCGGCGTTCGTCATAGCTCGCCTGCTCGGTCAGCGTCGAATGCACTCGAAGAATCCCGCCGACTACGAGATCGCCGATCATCACCCGGACCATACCCAGTGGGCGTCCGAGGTATGCAGCTATTTCCGCGACCGAGAGCCGATGTGTGCCCAGTCGCATGATTTCGGTGCGCAGATCCCCTGCGGGCCATTCCATATGTGCGGTGTAGGAGACCGTTTCCACCACTGCCTCCAGCGGCAGCGAGATCGCGGGCTCGGTCCGGCCTGAGGTCAGAGCGTAGGGCCTGACCCGGGTCGTCGGCCGGTTTTCTGATCCGTACGGGCTCGACATCTCACCTCAGCCGGCGGAGCGGGCGGTGGCGGTGACCGCCGAGCCCACCCGGTCGACGAGCAACGCCATCTCGTAGCCGATGCGGCCGATGTCGTGGCTCTTGTTGGCCAGAACCGCCAGGTGCGAGCCGTTTCCGACACTCATCACCAGCAGGTACCCGCGCTGCATCTCGACGATCGATTGCATCACCTTGCCGCCGTCGAACAGATGCGCCGCACCCATCGATAGACTCGCCAACCCCGCCGTCACGGCGGCCAGCTGCTCGGCCCGATCCGACGGCAGGTGCGGGCTGGTCGCCTGCAGCAGGCCGTCCGCCGACACCAGCACCGCGTGCGAGACGCCGGGCACATCCCGGGTGAAGCGGGCGACCAGCCAATTCAGATTCTCGTCCGTGGGGTGCGCGTTGCTCATTCGAGGCCTCCGTCGTTGTACTGGATCTCGGCACGGCCACTGCGGACGCCGCTGAGATGTCTGGTCAAGTTGTTGCGGATCTCCTCGGGATCGCGAGCACCCGCCTCCTCGGCGGGGGCGAGACCACCGGGGACCAACTGAGCGCCCGGTTTACGGATCGGCAGGCCACCGACGGTGCGCGACGATGTCGGTGGATTGCCCGCGCTGGCCGCTGCCGACCAGCCCGCGTCTCCGGGGGAACTCCATGATGCGCCGTTGCCGCCGGATTCGGCAGTGGCGGAAGCGGGTTCGACGAGCCATTCCGAGACCATCCGCTGATAGATGGGGGTCGGCGCCTCACCGGGCACCGGCTGCAGCCGGGTACTCGTGGTCGGCATCGGGTCCGCCTCGGCGACCGGCGCGGGCGCGGGCTCGGGCGTTCGTTCCGGCTCGGGCCGACGGGGCACCTGCCGCGTCTCGGTGAGTTCGCTGAGCGCGGAGGCGGGAACACGTTGCGGTAGTCCGATCGCCCTGGTCGCCGAGTCGCTCGCCGGGGCGGGCGCCGGGGCGGGCGCCGGGACCGGCAGGTCGTCGGTGTCGTGCTCGTGCTCGGCCCACAGCCCGGTCGGCTCCTGGGGCTCGGGCTCGACGGGTTCGGGCGGCTGGCCGTTGAGCGGACGACGCTGCGGCAGTCCGGCACCGGTCAGCGGCACCGACGGCGGCTCGGCGTCCCCGCCGGGACCGAAGCCGGTCGGCACGAGCGGATTCGGTCCGGTCGGCACCAGCGGATTCGGGCCGGCCGGCACCGGCACCACGAGCGGCTGCGGGCCGGTCGGCGACAGGATCGGGTTGGGGCCGGTGATGTCGGCGGGGGTCAGCGCGTGCGGGCCGATGGCCGAGGGTGCCAGGGCGTGCGAGCCGGTCGACACGATCGGGTTGGGGCCGGTCGGCGGACCCGACACCGCGGGCGGCGGCGAGACCAGCGCGCTGGGCAGGTGCACGCTCGCGGTGATGCCCGGCTGCGGCGCCTGGGTGGAGGTGCGCCGCAGGCTGACGGTGATGGTGTGCCGCTTGGCGAGCCTGCCGACGACGAAAAGACCCATCCGGCGGGCGGTCTCGATGGTGACCTCACCACCGGAGGCGAGCCGGTCGTTGGTCGTCTGCAGGTCGTCGGCGGACATGCCGAGACCACGGTCGGTGATCTCGATCAGGTAGCCGCCGTCGACCGCGCGGCCGACGATGACCGCCACCGAGGTACTCGGCGGGGAGTAGCGCAGCGCGTTGTCGATGAGCTCGGCGAGCAGATGCTCGATGTCGACCGCGGACTCACCGGCGACGACACCGTCGGGCACGTTGCCGATCTCGACCCGCTGGTAGTCCTCCACCTGGGAGACCGCGCTCCAGAGCATGTCCGACAGCGGCACCGGCGGCAGGTGACCGCGGCGCAGCACGGTACCGGCGAGCACGAGCAGGTTGTCTCCGTTGCGGCGCATGCGGGTGGCGAGGTGGTCGAGCCGGAACAGCGTCTGCAGGCGCGAGGGGTTGTCCTCGTCGTGCTCGAGTTCCTCGATGAGCGCGAGCTGCTGCTCGACCAGCGACTGGCTGCGCCGCGACAGCGTCTCGAACATGTTGCCGATCTGCAGCCGCAGCCGGGCCTGATCGGCGGCCAGATTCAGCGCCTGCTCGTGGATCTCGTCGACGGCGCGTGCGAGCTGGCCGATCTCGTCGGTGGAATGCACGCCCACCGGCGCGATCTCCGGGGTCGCGCCACCGCTGCGGACGACCGCGAGCTCGTCGGGCAGCTTCACGTGCGCGACCTCGAGCGCGTCCCGCCGCAGCCTGCGCACCGGGACGACCAGCGTGCGGGCCACCGCGAGGGCCAGCGCCAGGCCGGCCAGCAGCATGCCGAGCACCAGGGTGGTCTCGCGCAGCGCGCCGGTCTGGGCGTTGGCGGTGTTCGTCTCGAGTGTGTGATCGATGTTGTCGAGCAGGGTGGCCAGGCTCGACGCGTAGGTGTCGGCGCTGACCTGCAGGGTGTTGAGGACCGCGGCGTTGCTGGTCGGGTCGCCGCTGTTCTGGCTGAGCACGCTCATCCTGGTCTGGACGGCGTCCATCATCGCGGCCCTGCTGCCCGCCTTCTCCGGCATGATCATGGCGTAGGTCATGATCGTGGTCATCTCGGAGCCGAGCTCGACCAGCATCCGCGCCCGGGCGCTCTGGCTGCGGCCCGCGTCGGGGGAGACGACCAGCAGGCGCTGGTGGGTGAGGATCCGGCGCGCCTGGTGCAGCGCGGTCAGCTGCAGGAAGTAGCGCTGGACGACGAAGTCCTCGACGTTGGGGGTCTGGGCGAGCGCGTTGGCGATTCGCTCGGCGATCTCGTCGGACTGCTCACCGACCATCGCCGGGGAGCCGCCGCGCACGGTGTTGCGCAGGGTGGCGCCGGTCGCGGTGGCCGCGGTGAGCTCGGTCTGAATGGTCGGCGAGAGCCGGGCCGAGCGCATGGCGCTCTGTACCTCGGCCAGCGCCTGGTCGTAGGTGGTGAGCGCCGCGTCGGTCTGTGGGTCGGCGATCGCACCCCAGTTGGCCGTCGCCGCGACCGCGAGTTGTTCGGTGGCGGTGGCGAATTTGACGACGGGGCGGATGACGGTGGCTTGTTCGGTGGCGGCACTGAGCTGCGTCATCATTTGCAGCTCGTTGTTGATCCGGAGCACGGCGAACGTGGTCGCCAGCATCACCGGCAGCACCAGCACCACACCGACCTTGCGCGTAACCGACCAGTTCGACAGGCTGAATTGCCAGGAGCGCGATGCAGGTTCCATCCGCGTGCGTTGCCTCTGCTTCCACGTGAGACCCCGGCCCGCGCGGGGAGGTCGCGGAGCGATGCGAGCGCAGAACCAACTGGAGGTCTTCTTTTACCGCAGGAAAGATACCCGGCTGGGTGGTCAACGGCAATCCGGACCACACGGTCTGCAATTCGCCGAATATGCGCTGGCACATCGCGACCGCCACGCGGGGGCGTGCCCCTCTCAGTACGTTCTCAGTCGATCACGGCAAACTGAGCACATGCGCATTCTGGTAGTCGACGACGATCGCGCCGTGCGGGAATCACTGCGTCGGTCGCTGAGCTTCAACGGCTACACCGTCGACCTGGCGGTGGACGGCATGGACGCGTTGGAGAAAGTCACCGCGGCCAGGCCCGATGCCCTGGTTCTCGATGTGATGATGCCCAGACTGGACGGGCTCGAAGTGTGCCGCCGGCTGCGCAGCACCGGCGACGATCTGCCGATTCTGGTATTGACCGCCCGCGATTCGGTCTCCGAACGGGTGGCGGGCCTCGACGCGGGCGCCGACGATTATTTGCCGAAGCCTTTCGCGTTGGAGGAATTGCTGGCGCGTTTACGCGCGTTGCTGCGCAGGCGCGCACCCGACCCGGGCGAGGCATCGGAAGCGATGGTGTTCGCTGATCTGTCGCTGGATCCGGTGACCAGAGAGGTCTCGCGCGGCGAACGCGCCATCAGCCTCACCCGCACCGAGTTCTCCTTGCTCGAGATGTTGATGGCCAATCCCCGTCGCGTGCTCACCCGCGGCCGCATCCTCGAAGAGGTCTGGGGCTACGACTTTCCCACCTCGGGAAATGCGCTGGAGGTCTACATCGGCTATTTGCGGCGCAAGACCGAGGCCGACGGCGAGGAACGCTTGATCCACACGGTGCGCGGCGTCGGGTACGTGCTGCGCGAGACCCCTCCGTAGGCGGCCGCCATGGCACCCAAGGAACCCGCTGTCGCCGTCCTGCGACTCCCGCCGGACGCGGGGGAGATGCGCCCACCCATGCCGCTCACCCGCTCGGTGTCGCTGCGCTGGCGGGTGACGCTGCTGGCCGCCTCGGTGGTGCTGATCGCCGTCGCGGTCACCTCCATCGCGGCCTACGCGATGGTGGCGCGCGCGCTCTACGCCGACGTCGACGCCCAGCTCGAGGCCCGCGCGGCCACGATGATCAACAACAACTTCGAGACGCTGGGCTTCCAGTCGATCGTGCTGGCCGGGTTGTTCTCCAATGACGTCGGCGTCGCGCTGATCTACGCCGACCACAAGCCGTACATGCCGCCGCAGCAGACGATCCCGCCGGTCGGCGCGCAGGAGCTCGCGGTCGCCGACGGCAAGATCAACTCGTCGCTGCGCACCGTCGGTGACCAGCGCGTACTCGCCGCGCGCACGCACAGCGGCGCGACGCTGATCATCTCCCAGAAGCTCTACCGCACCCGGGAGGTGCTCGACCGGCTGGCGTGGCTGCTGTTCGTCGTCGGCGCCTGCGGCGTCGTGCTCGCCGCCGCGGCGGGCACCGCGGTGGGCCGCACCGGCCTGCGCCCGATCGCCCGGCTGACCGCCGCGACCGAGCGGGTCGCCCGCACCGACGACCTCACCCCGATCCCGGTCACCGGTGACGACGAACTGGCCAGGCTCACCGAGAGTTTCAACACGATGCTGCGGGCGCTGGCCGAATCCCGGGATCGTCAGCGCAGGCTCGTCGCCGACGCCGGCCACGAATTGCGCACTCCGCTCACCTCGCTGCGCACCAATATGGAGCTGCTCATCGCCTCGGGCAGGCCGGGCGCGCCCCGGCTGCCCGACGAGGACATGGCCGAGCTGCGCGCGGACGTGGTCGCCCAGATCGAGGAGCTCTCGACGCTGGTCGGCGACCTGGTCGACCTGGCCCGCGAGGACGCGCCCGAAACCGTCTACGAGCGGGTGGATCTCGGCGAGGTGGCCGAGCGCGCGCTCGAGCGTGCGCGGCGCAGGCGCACCGGCATCACCTTCACCGCCGAACTGCGCCCGTGGTTCGTCTACGGGCACGAGGCGGGCCTGGAACGCGCCGTGCTCAACGTGCTCGACAACGCGGCCAAGTGGAGTCCCGGCGACGCCGAGGTCAGGATCACCATGCGCCCGGCCGGACCCGGGCTGCTCGAACTGGCCGTCGCCGACGCCGGTCCCGGCATCCCCAGCGGCGAACGCGAGCTGGTGTTCGAGCGCTTCTACCGGACCACGGCCTCGCGCTCGATGCCGGGATCCGGGCTGGGCCTGGCGATCGTCAAGCAGGTGGTCACCAAGCACGGTGGCACGATCGCGATCGACACCTCCGACCGCGGCGGCGCCCTGGTCCGGATCGTGTTGCCCGGTGAGGCCCCCGCGATCCCGGACGAAGCCGAGCCCGGCTCGGTGTGATCGGCCGCGGAGTCTCGGCGAACTGACGGGGCGATCTCAGCCGCCTCTCAGTACCCGTCACGAAGCTGGACAGCAAGCGTGAGGAGACAGACACCATGACCGACGATCCCCAGCAGCGACCTGCTGACCAGCCCGCCGACCCCGGACCGGGCAGCGCGGATCATCCCGCCGAGGCGAGGTTCCCGGGCCAGGGCCCGGCGCCTGCGGACCAGGGGCCCGCGGCCGGCGCACCGTATCCGGGGCAGCAGGCGCCGTACCCCGGCCCC
>NZ_JBCGFB010000105.1:0-20937 GCF_038752175.1 Nocardia sp. No.11
CCGCGCCGCGGTCATCGCCGTCGCCGCCGGTGCTGTCGTCGCCGCCGGGCAGGCCGCGATGGCCGATCCGGGCCAGCCCGCGCACGGCGTCGACTACGAGGCCGCGGGCCAGATCCACGAGATCGCCGCCCAGTCGATGAGCACCGCCGACATCGACGAGAACAGCACCGGCGCTTCGGTACTCGAAGCCTCCGCCATCGCCGACAAGAGCCACTTCGACGACATCCTCGCCAAGGGCCAGAAGTTCGCCGAAGACCTCGCCGCGCAGGAATCGGCCAAGCTGCGTCCGCTGTTCGCGAAGTTCACCTCGGGCAACTACACCTCCGGTTTCGGCGCCCGCTGGGGTGTGCAGCACCTCGGCATCGACGTCGCCGGTCCGATCGGCACCCCGATCTACTCGGTCGCCGACGGCACCGTCATCGAAGCGGGTCCGGCCTCCGGCTTCGGCATGTGGGTGCGCGTTCTGCACGACGACGGCACCGTCACCATCTACGGCCACATCGACACCGCGACCGTCTCCCAGGGCCAGCGCGTCCTCGCCGGCGACCAGATCGCCACCATGGGCAATCGCGGCTTCTCCACCGGCCCGCACTGCCATTTCGAGGTGTGGCTCAACGGCACCGACAAGATCGACCCGGTTCCGTGGCTGGCCACCCGCGGCATCAGCCTGGGCGCCCAGCGCGACTGAGGTGAGGTGACCAGCGGCACCCTTCCCAGTGCCGCTGCACCCGATTAGCGTGCCAGTCATGGCTGGTACGACGAAGTACACGCAGTTCCTCGCCCTCCCACCGGAATCCGTGTGGAGTGTTCTGGGGGATCCCGAGCAGTGGCCGGAGTGGAATCCGGGCGTGCGGTCGGTGCGGATGCACGGGCCGGTCGCCGTCGGCGCCACCGGTGACTACCTGCCCAACAGCCAGACCGCCGCGCGCGTACACGGGCGATTCGGCGGCCCGTTCACCGTCACCGCCGTGGTACCGAATCGCGAACTGAGCATCGAGCAGCCCGAGCCCGCCGGGACCATGCATCTCACCTGGCGGCTCACCCCGCGCGACGGCGGCACCGAGATCACCCAGGAACTGCGGTTCACCGGGACGTCCGCCGCGGCGGCCCGCGCGGTGGTGCGGCCCTTCATCGAAACCGATGCGCGCGTGAACTTCTCGCGGCTGGCCCGGCTGGCCGGGCTCGTGCCCGCCGCCGACGCGCTCACCGTGGTCATCGCGGGTGGCACCGGGGCGCTCGGCACCCAGGTTGCCGCCGACCTCACCTGTCGCGGTCAGCGCGTCACCCTGCTGACCCGCAAGCGCAACCCGGCCCTGCCGTTCCGGCAGACCGAATGGGACGGCCGCTCGATCGGCGCCTGGGCGGCCGAACTGCGCGAGCCGGGCAAGCTCGCGGTGATCAATCTGGCGGGCAAGCTGGTCGACTGCCGACCCACCGAACGCAATATCGCCGAACTGCGCACCAGCCGAGTCGATTCCACCGCGGCCCTGGTCGCCGCCGCCGGCCTGCGAGAGACACCTGTCGACTACTGGGTGCAGGCCAGCACCACCGCGATCTGGTCGGACGCGGGCGAAACCCGGTGCACCGAGACCACTCCCCTGCCCGTCGGCCTGCCGCAGATGACCGGCGTGGCCCAGCCGTGGGAGGAGGCGTTCGACCCGGCCCGCGCCGCGCACTGGACGATCCTGCGCACCTCCATCGTGCTCGACCCCGACGCCCCCGCGCTCAAACGCCTCACCCAGCTCACCAAAGCCGGGCTCGGTGGCCGCGTCGGCCCCGGTGACCAGTGGTTCAGCTGGATCCACATCGAGGACTGGCTGGCCGTGGTCCGCGCCGGCCTCGGCCTCGATCCCGACCTCACCCTCCCCGACGGCATCCTCGTCGCCGCCACCGAATTCCCGGTCCGCAACGCCGAACTCATGGCGACGCTGCGCCGCCTGCTGCACCGCCCACCGTCACCCCCGACCCCGGCGGCGATCCTGAAGGTCGGCGCGGTCGTGCTGCGCACCGACCCGGCGCTGGGCCTCACCGGCCGCCACGCCACCTCGGAAGTCCTGCGCAAGGCAGGCTTCCAGTTCCGCTACCCCACCCTCGACGAGGCCCTGACCGACCTACTCCCGCACTGAGCCCCACCCACGCCCGACCCCTGGGGAGCGCACGCCGGCACACAAGAAGCCGCCGACACGAGCGCGCCAGCGCTCCAACAAACCCAGCCACCACGCCCGACCCCTAGGGAGGGCAGGCCGACACAGTCGGCCGTCGGCGGCCGTCCCGCCGGTCAGGCGCTGTGGCGCAAGCGACGAAGGAACAAGCCACGGCGCCTGACCCGCGGCCCCCAAGCCGCCGCCGACCCGCGCGCGCCAGCGCTCCACCAACCCCCCCCCCCACGCCCGCCCCCGCGGGCGGGCAGGCCGACACAGTCGGCCGTCGGCGGCCGGCCCGCCGGCCAGGCGCCGTGGCGCCTGCGACGACGGACCCCGCCACGGCGCCTGACCGGCGGGACACAAGGGGCCGCCGACCTCGAGCGCACCAGCGCTCTCCAAATACACAGCTAGAGCTTCACGATGGTCCGGCTGAACTGAGGGATCAGCCGGATCTTCCCGGCCGTGCCGAAGTCGATGGTGACCGTCGCCAGCGGGCCGACGCCGTCGGCGGCGACCACGCGGCCCAGGCCGTACTTGTCGTCGCTGACCCGATCACCCACGGCGAGTACGAGATCGGTGTTGTTCCGCTTGACCGCGCCACCACCGGGGGCGGGCCTGCGCTGGCCGGTTCCGCCGCGCACACCCGGACGCTGATCCCAGCCGTCGCCCCTGGTCCAGTCGCGTTCGAAGCCGCCCTCCTCGCGCCTGCGGCCGCGCTGCACCGGCGAAACCACCGGCTCCAGCCGACGCCAGTCCAGCAGGTGCTGCGGGATCTCCTGCAGGAAGCGCGATTCCGGGTTCGACACCGGCTGGCCCCAGCCCGAGCGCACGACGGCGCGGGACAAGTACAGGCGCTGCCGTGCCCTGGTGATGCCGACGTAGGCGAGCCTGCGCTCCTCGGCCAGCTCGGTCGGGTCGCCCAGCGCGCGCATGTGCGGGAACTGGCCGTCCTCCCAGCCGGTCACGAAGACCACCGGGAACTCCAGGCCCTTCGCGGTGTGCAGCGTCATCATGGTGACCACGCCGGACCCCTCGTCGGGGATCTGGTCGGTGTCGGCCACCAGCGACACGCGCTCGAGGAACGCCGCCAGCGAGCCGGGTTCGGGTTCGCCGTCGCCCACCTCCGGCAACAGCCCTTCCTCGCGCGCGGCCTCGGCGTTGTTGAACGCCTCGGAACTGAATTCGCGGGCCACGCTGACCAGTTCGTTGAGGTTGTCCAGGCGCGCGCCGTCCTGCGGATCGTCGGAGGCTTCCAGTTCGGCCCGGTAGCCGGTGCGGTCGAGCACCGCGTCGACGACATTGCCCACGTCGGGATACTCGCTGTCGGCGCGCTTTCCGGCGGCGCGGATCTCGTCGAGCAGGTCGAGGAAGCCGGCGATGGCCCGCACCGCCCTGGTGTTCAGCAGCGCGACCTTGCCGTCGGCGGCGTCGCGCAGCGCGGCGGCGAAGCCGATGTCGCGCTGTTCGGCGTGCACCGCCACGCACGCCTCGGCGCGATCGCCGATGCCGCGGCGCGGGGTGTTGAGGATGCGGCGCAGGCTCACCGCGTCGTCGGGGTTCTCCAGGACGCGCAGGTAGGCCACCACATCACGGACTTCCTTGCGCTCGTAGAACCGGACGCCGCCGACCACCTTGTACGGCAGGCCCATCCTGATGAAGATCTCCTCCAGCGCCCGCGAATTGTTGTTGGTGCGGTAGAAGACCGCGACGTCGCCGTAGTTCGCCTCGCCCGCGTCGACCAGCTTGTCGATCTCCTTAGCGACGAACGCCGCCTCGTCGTGCTCGTTGTCGGCGACGTAGCCGGTGATCAGCTCGCCCTCGCCGGAGTCGGTCCACAGCTTCTTCTCGCGCCTGCCCTCGTTACGCGAGATCACCGCGTTGGCGGCGGAGAGGATGTGCTGGGTGGAGCGGTAGTTCTGTTCCAGCAGAATGGTTTCCGCGTCCGGGAAATCGCGCTCGAATTCCTCGATGTTGCGGATCGTCGCGCCGCGGAAGGCGTAGATGGACTGGTCGGCGTCGCCCACCACGCACAACTCGCTCGGCTCGACGCCCGCTTCCTCGTCGGTCTGCGGGCTGTGGTGGCCGACGAGTTCGCGCACCAGCACGTATTGCGCGTGGTTGGTGTCCTGGTACTCGTCGACGAGGACGTGCCGGAAGCGGCGCCGGTAGTACTCGGCGACCTGCGGGTGGTTCTGCAGCAGCGCGACCGTCTCGCCGATCAGGTCGTCGAAGTCCATGGCGTTGGCCGCGCGCAGCCGCTTCTGGTACTCGGCATAGACCCGGGCGACCAGCGCGGGCAGCTCGGTGTCGGCGGCCTCGGCGTCGGCGGCGGCCTGCTCGGGGCCGATCAGTTCGTTCTTCAAGTTGGAAATTGCGGTCGCCAGCAACCGCGCCGAATACTTCTTCGTGTCGATGTCGAAATCGCGGCTGATCATCGTCAGCAAACGGCGTGAATCGTCGGCGTCGTAGATGGAGAAATTCGAATTCAGACCCGGCAGCAGGGCCGCCTGCATCCGCAGAATCCGCACACAGCTGGAATGGAACGTCGAGACCCACATGCTGGCCGCGCGCGGGCCGACCAGCCCGGCGACCCGCTCACGCATCTCGGCGGCGGCCTTGTTGGTGAAGGTGATCGCCAGGATCTGCCCGGTGTGCACGCCACGCGCGGCCAGCAGGTAGGCGATGCGCCGGGTGAGCACCGCGGTCTTGCCCGAGCCTGCGCCCGCGACGATCAGCAGCGGTGAGCCCGCGTGCACCACGGCCGCGCGCTGCTGCGGATTCAGTCCGTCGAGCAGGCGTTCGGTCTCCTCGACCCGGCGCTGCT
This sequence comes from Nocardia sp. No.11, assembly GCF_038752175.1. Taxonomy (NCBI): domain Bacteria; kingdom Bacillati; phylum Actinomycetota; class Actinomycetes; order Mycobacteriales; family Nocardiaceae; genus Nocardia; species Nocardia sp. No.11. The sequence goes on from NZ_JBCGFB010000105.1 coordinate 4,969, forward strand.
CGCGTTCCCTGCGGCGCTGTTCCTGCTCGGCGCTGTGCCGCGCCGCCGCCTCGGCCAGCCCGCCACCGGACGCGCCGGAACCACCACCGTCCCGGCGCGATAGCTCCGCGGGCGCGGAAGCGGGTTCACTGGGATCGGCGGCTGAGGCGTGGGGAGCGACCGTGATATCCATCGTCTGTCCACGCTACCGGCGGGCACCGACAGGCGGCGAACCGCAGGCTTCTCAGCAGATTCACAAACACAACTGTTTTGCATGACTGGGGGCCCGTGGCACACTGGGCCTCATGGCCAGTGCTTCTCCGCATGCCCGGATCGGCAAACGATCCGATATCGTGGCGGTGAGTGTGGCTTTTTGCGCACTCCCGGGGGGATCACGTACCGCCCATCGGGAAAGTTTCAGGGTGAAGGAACAGATCGGGTAACAGGCCGCGCGGCCAGTCCGATCCAAGTTCTGACACGAGGAGATGAATGATGAGCACCCCTGCTACGACCACCGGGTCCGATTCGGCTCTGCCGCAATCCGAGGCGGAGATCGAGAAGCTCCGCCTCGAGATCGACCAGCTCGACGCCACGATCCTCGCCGCGATCAAACGTCGGAGCGAGATCTCGCGGATCATCGGCCGCACCCGGATGGCCTCCGGGGGTCCGCGCCTGGTCCACAGCCGTGAGATGAAGGTGCTCGAGCGCTTCAGCGAGCTCGGTCAGGAGGGGCACACCCTCGCCATGCTCCTGCTCCGCCTCGGCCGAGGGCGCCTCGGCCGCTAGGCCCCACACAGCCACGCGGCGGACCACCAGTTCGCCGCTTCCACAAAGCCGCCCCGGGTGCGACACCATCCCCGGGGCGGTTTCGTGTCTCAGGTCAGGGCGATGTACTTCGTGTTCAGGTATTCCTCGATGCCCTCGATGCCGCCCTCGCGCCCGAAGCCCGATTCCTTGACGCCGCCGAACGGGGCGGCCGGGTCGGAGATGACGCCGCGATTGACGCCGACCATGCCCGTCTCCAGCGCCTCCGACACCCGCAGCGCCCGGTCCAGGTCCCGCGTGTACACGTAGCTGACCAGGCCGTATTCGGTGTCGTTGGCGGCGGCGATGCCCTCGTCCTCGGTATCGAACGCGACGATCGGAGCGACCGGCCCGAACACCTCCTCGCGCAGGATGCGCGCCGTCGCGGGCACCTCACCCAGGACGGTGGCCGGGTAGAACCAGCCCGCCCCGCCGGGGGCCTTGCCACCCAGCAGCAACCGCGCGCCCTGGTCGACGGCGTCGTCGACCAGCTCCGCGACGATCTCGCGCTGCTCCTCGCTGACCAGCGGACCGAGGGTGCTGGCCGGATCGGTGCCTGGCCCGAGCACCACGGTGTCGGTCATCGCCGCGACCAGTTTCTCGGTGAACTCGGCGACCACCCCGCGCTGGACGTGGAAGCGGTTGGCCGCGGTGCACGCCTCGCCGCCGTTGCGCAGTTTCGCCTGCATCGCGCCGGCCACCGCGGCGTCGATGTCGGCGTCGTCGAACACGACGAACGGCGCGTTGCCGCCCAGTTCCATCGAGGTGCGCAGCAGGCGGTTCGCCGACGCCGAGACGAGCTTCTTACCGACTTCGGTCGACCCGGTGAAGGTGAGCTTGCGCAGCCGCGGATCGTCGATCAGCGGGCCGGTGACGGCCCCGGAACGCTGGGTCGTGACCACCGACAGCACCCCGTCGGGCAGCCCGGCCTCGCTGCACAGCTTGGCCAGCGCCAGCATGGTCAGCGGCGTCGCCGAGGCGGGCTTGACGATCATCGTGCAGCCGGCGGCCAGGGCGGGCCCGATCTTGCGGGTGCCCATGGCGAGCGGGAAGTTCCATGGCGTGATCGCCAGACACGGACCGACCGGTTGCTTGGCCACCATGATCCGCCCGGTCCCCGACGGCGCGTGCAGGTAGCGGCCGTGCACCCGCACCGCCTCCTCGCTGAACCAGCGGAAGAACTCGGCGCCGTAGCGCACCTCGTTGCGGCTCTCGGCCAGGGCCTTGCCCATCTCGAGCGTCATCAGCAGCGCGAACTCCTCGGCCCGCGCCGTCAGCTGTTCGAACACCGCGCGCAGGATCTCGCCCCGCTCGCGCGACGGGGTCGCCGCCCACGCCTGCGACGCCGCGACAGCGGCGTCCAGCGCGCGCATCGCGTCGTCCGGGGTGGCATCGGCGACCTGCGCGATCACCGAGCCGTCGGCGGGATTGCGCACCGCGAAGGTGCCACCGCCCGTCGCCTCGACCGGCCCGGAGCCGATCCACAAACCCTTCGGTACGAATTCGAGTACGTCACGTTCGGACACCATGGGAGCCAGCGTAGGCGGCGGGCCCTCGGCGCACATCGAACTGCGGCGCCGGACTTCATCGAACGCTGTAATGTCGGCTGACGTGAGCAGCGACATCACCGCGTCGGCGGCTTGGCAGGCACTGTCGGACAACCACCGCAGCGTCGCACCCCTACACCTGCGCAAACTGTTCGCCGACGATCCGGCGCGCGGCAAAGACCTGACCGTGCAGGTGGCCGACCTGCACATCGACTACAGCAAGCATCGCGTGACGCGCGAAACTCTCTCCCTCCTGGTCGATCTCGCCCGCACCGCGGGCGTGCCCGAGCGGCGCGACGCGATGTATTCCGGCGCCCACATCAACACCTCGGAGGACCGTGCGGTCGGGCACATCGCCCTGCGTCTGCCCGCCGGCGATCAGCTCGACATCGACGGCACCGACGCCGACGCCGAGGTGCACGACGTGCTGCGCCGGATGGGCGAATTCGCCGATTCGGTGCGTTCGGGCGACTGGCGCGGCGCGACCGGTGAGCGCATCACCGCGGTGGTGAACATCGGCATCGGCGGCTCGGATCTCGGACCCGACATGGTCCATCGCGCGCTGCGCCACTACACCCATCCCGGCATCGAGGCCCGGTTCGTCTCGAATGTCGACCCGTGCGATCTGGTGGCCAAGCTCACCGGACTCGACCCGGCGACCACCCTGTTCATCGTCGCCTCCAAGACCTTCTCCACGCTCGAGACCTTGACCAACGCGACCGCCGCCCGGCGCTGGCTCGTCGGCGCGCTCGGCGAGGACGCCGTCGCCAAGCACTTCGTCGCGGTGTCGACCAACGCGGAGCGGGTGGCCGCCTTCGGCATCGACCCCGCGCACATGTTCGGCTTCTGGGACTGGGTCGGCGGCCGCTATTCGGTCGACTCCGCCATCGGCTTGTCGGTGATGGTGACCATCGGCAAGGAGCAGTTCGCCGAGTTCCTGAGCGGAATGCACGCCGTGGACCGGCATTTCGCGACGGCGCCGCTGGAGCAGAACGGGCCGGTCCTGCTGGCCATGCTCGGGGTCTGGTACACGAACTTCTTCGGCGCGGAATCGCGGGCGGTCCTGCCGTATTCGAACGATCTGGCCCGCTTCCCGGCGTATCTGCAACAGCTGACGATGGAGTCCAACGGCAAGTCGGTGCGCGCCGACGGCACCCCGGTGACCACCTCGACCGGCGAGATCTTCTGGGGCGAGCCGGGAACCAACGGCCAGCACGCCTTCTACCAGCTGCTGCACCAGGGCACCCGGCTGATCCCGGCCGACTTCCTCGGCTTCGCGCGGTCCACCGACGACCTGCCGACCCGCGACGGCACCGGCAGCATGCACGACATCCTGATGAGCAACCTGTTCGCGCAGAGCAAGGTGCTGGCCTTCGGCAAGACCGCCGAGGAGATCGCCGCCGAGGGCACCGATCCGAAGCTGGTGCCGCACAAGGTGATGCCGGGCAATCGGCCGAGCACCACGATCCTGGCGCCGGAGCTCACGCCGTCGACGGTGGGTCAGCTGATCGCGCTCTACGAGCACCAGGTGTTCGTCGAGGGCACGATCTGGGGCATCGACAGTTTCGATCAGTGGGGCGTCGAGCTGGGCAAGCAGCAGGCGCTGGAGCTGATGCCGCTGCTCAGCGAGCCGGCGCAGCCGGTGACGCAGGGCGATTCGTCGACCGACGAGCTCATCGGGTGGTATCGGGCCCATCGTCGCTGACCTCGGTGACCGCCGGGGGTGGCGGGCGGAACGCGGCGAGGCGGCGGGTGACACTGCTCGTCACGATGGTCGCCAGGGTACCGATCACCACCAGGTCGAACGCGATCTGCACCATCGCCGCGATCCGGGCGACCTGGCCGACGGCGTGGACGTCGCCGTAGCCGACGGTGCCGAGGGTGGACATCGTGTAGTACAGCGCGTCGGTGCGGGTGACCAGGCCGTCGAACTGATCCGGTTGGCGCTGTTGCAGCCGGTAGTAGAACAGCGAGAACACCACGCACACGATGCACACGACGAGCAGCACCCCGTCGACGCGCCCGCCCGCCGAGTCCGGCGCGTTCAGGAAGTGCTGGATCCGCCGCCAGACCAGCCAGGCCAGTCCGATGACGCCGGCGATGAAGCTGACGATCCCGAACACCTCGCCCGGCCAGGCGTCGAGCTCGAACGGGCCGCTCAACGGCACGCTGTAGTAGAGCAACAGCGCGCACACCGCCGCCGCCCCGTTGCGCAACGCATGCCCGGGCACACCGACTCGCAGACCTCGCGTCATCGCTCCATGATTGCCCGCCGATCGCCGGTTCGGCGGCGCACGCGCCGACGCGGACCGAGAACAGCCGCCCGTGTCGAGTGAACTAGCCGATCCGATAGCCGTCGCCGCACGCCGACAGCACCGTGTCGGCCCGCTGCTTGCTCGCGGCGACGAGGTCGGCGTTGCGCAGATCGCTGTCGGTGACCTTCGCGCTCGCCTCGGCCGCTGTTCGGCCGCCGAGGGTGTGGCGTCGCAGGAGTCGCTCGGTGAGGACAGCGCGGGGCGCGTCGAGATACCAGCAGGTGTCGAGCAGCCCGCGGACCGGCGCCCAGCCGGGCGCCTCGGCATCGGTGAGCAGCAGGTAGTTGCCCTCGACGACGACGACGCGCTCATCGCGCACGACCACCCCGCCCTCGGTGGGTTCGTCGATCGCCCGGTCGAACAGCGGCCAGGGCACCGGCTCCCCGATCGCGGTCGCCCGCAGCGAGCGCAGGTCGGCGACGAAGCCCGTCACGTCGAAGGTGTCGGGTTCGCCCTTGCGGGCCGCCGCGCCGCGGGCCCGCAACACCTCGTTGCGCAGGTGGTAGCCGTCCATCGGCGCGACCACCGCTGGTCGCCCCGACCCGGCGAGCTCGGCGCACAGCCGCTGGGCCAGCGTCGATTTGCCCGCACCGGGCGGCCCGGCGATTCCGAGCAGGAAACGCCCACCGGTCGCGCCCGCCGGAATCCGTCGAGCCAGCTCACTCACCGACAGCATGCGCTCGTCCAGGTCACCGCCTCACCCTAGCGACGGTGCGCCGGACGTGGGCGGCGTCGACGACGAGCAGTTCGCGGTGAGGCCGTTGGCCGCGGGCCGGTGCCCGGGGCGACCGCCCGGTCGTCACCGCACGTCGACGAAGGCCCGTTCGATGATCGCGCCCGTGTCCACCCCGACCGGCAGCGTGCCGAAGGCGATGCCCCAGTCGTCGCCGAGCCGGGTCGCGCAGAAGGCGTCGGCGACGGCCGGGTGACCGTGGCGCACCAGCTGCGCGCCCTGCAGGACCAGCGCCATCAGTTCCACGACCCGGCGGGCCCGGTACTCGATGTCGGACAGGTCGCCGAGTTCCTTGCCGACGCGGTCGATCGCGTCGTCCAGGCGCGGGTCGGCGCCGCGGGCGAGGCCGACCTCGGCGAAGTACGCCTCGACGGTCTCGGGCTGACGGCCCATGGCGCGCAACGCGTCCAGCGCGGCCACATTGCCCGACCCCTCCCAGATCGACATGAGCGGCGCCTCCCGGTACAGCCGCGGCATGCCGGATTCCTCGGCATAGCCGTTGCCGCCCAGGCATTCCAGCGCCTCGGCCGCGTGCGCGGGCGCCCGCTTGCACACCCAGTACTTGGTGATGGCCAGCGCGATCCGGCGCAGCGCGGCCTCGGCCGGGTCGCTGCCCGCGCGGTCGGTGGCACCGGCCAGGCGCATCATCACCGTGGTCGCGGCATCGGACTCGATCACCAGATCGGCCAGCACATTGCGCATGGCGGGCTGGTCGATCAGCTTGGCGCCGAACGCTTCCCGGTGCCTGGCGTGCTGCACGGCGGCGACGGCGCCCATCCGCATCCCGGTGGCCGAGCCGATCACGCAGTCGAGCCGGGTCATGTTGACCATCTCGATGATCGTCTTCACGCCCGCGCCCTCGGCGCCGACGAGCCAGCCGGTGGCGTTCTCGTACTCGATCTCGGAGGACGCGTTGGACTTGTTGCCCAGCTTGTCCTTGAGCCGCTGGATGCGGATCGGGTTGCGGGTGCCGTCGGGCAGCACCCGCGGCAGCAGGAAGCACGACAGCCCGCCCGGCGCCTGGGCCAGCGTCAGGAACATGTCCGACATCGGCGCGGAGGTGAACCACTTGTGCCCGACGATCCGGTAGGCACCGTCCGGCTGCGGGGTGGCGGTGGTGGTGTTGGCCCGCACGTCCGAGCCGCCCTGCTTCTCCGTCATCGACATACCCGCGATGAGCCCGGCCTTGGTCGACGGCTCGCGCAGGCCGAAATCGTAGGTGCGCGAACCGAGCAGCGGCTCGTACTTCGCGGCCAGCTCGGGATTGTGGCGCAGCGCGGGCACCACGGCGTAGGTCATCGAGATCGGACACATGTGCCCGGCGTCGGCGATGCCCCAGGTGTAGAACTTGGCGGCGCGGGCGGTGTGCGCGCCGGGACGCTCGTCGAGCCACGGCGAACCGTGCAGGCCGTGCGAGACGGCGACGGTCATCAGGTCGTGCCAGTGCGGGTGGAACTCCACCTCGTCGACGCGATGGCCCCAGCGGTCGTGGGTGTGCAGCACCGGCGGGTACTCGTTGGCGAGCCTGCCCCAGTCCTGCGCGGCGACATCGCCGGCGAGCCTGCCGAGTTCGCGCACTTCGGCCTCGGCCCAGCCCGCGCCCTCCCGGTGCAGGCCCTCGATCAGCGCGGGGTTGCGCGCGGCGTCGAAGGGGACCAGCGGGGGTACCTGGTTGAACACTTCATGGGTCGGCATGGCCGGAACTCCTTCGACTACGACATTTCCGGGCGCGCACCCAGGGCGCGCACGGCGAAAGCAACCAATTCGGGGATGACGGTCTCGGCGTGCGGCGCGGCGGCCAGCGGACCGACCAGCACCTCGCCGATCGCGCCGACGAGCGCGGCCGCGCCGAGGGCGGTGTCCTGGGCGGGCAGGCGGCCCTCGGCGACGCCGTGCGCGATNTCTCGGCGTGCGGCGCGGCGGCCAGCGGACCGACCAGCACCTCGCCGATCGCGCCGACGAGCGCGGCCGCGCCGAGGGCGGTGTCCTGGGCGGGCAGGCGGCCCTCGGCGACGCCGTGCGCGATCGCGGCCTCGAACGAGGCGGCGAACGCGCGCCGGAACTCCAGCCGCTGCGCGTCGACGGCCGCGTCGACCGGCTCGGCCAGCAGCACGTAGGCCAGCTTCGGGTTCTTGAGCGCGCGCCCGGCGAAGGTCTCCACCGCCGCGCTCACCCGCTGCAGGACATCGCCCTGGGCGACCGCGGCGCGCACGGCCTCGACCTCGCGGGCGACCACGGTCTCGAAGACCGCGGCGACCAGTTCGGCCTTGTTCTCGAACTGCTTGTAGACCGTGCCGGTGGCGATGCCCGCCTCCGCGGCGACCGCGGCCATCGACAGTCCGGCGAACCCGTCACGCGAGAGCACGCGCGTGGCGCCCTGCACGATCAGCGCCCGTTGCGCGTCGAGCCGGGCCTGCACGGCCGGGGTCCTGCGGTACACCATACGAAGAAGTGAACCACTGATTCACCTCTTCACACAAGGGGTGATCCGCCGTATGGTCGAACGATGTCAGTACGTGTCGAACACGCGGGCCCGGTCACCACCGTGATCCTGGACCGACCGCAGGCCCGCAACGCCGTCGACGGCCCGACCGCCCGCGCCCTGGCCGACGCCTTCCGGGCGTTCGACGCCGACCCGAACGCCTCGGTGGCGGTGCTGTGGGGCGAGCACGGCACCTTCTGCGCGGGCGCCGACCTCAAGTCGCTGGGCACCGAGAACAGCAACCAGGCCACCGTCGAGGGCGACGGCCCGATGGGCCCGACCCGGATGCGCCTGTCCAAGCCGGTGATCGCGGCGGTTTCCGGCTACGCCGTGGCGGGCGGACTGGAACTGGCGCTGTGGTGCGATCTGCGGATCGCCGAGCAGGACGCCACCTTCGGCGTCTTCTGCCGACGCTGGGGTGTGCCGCTCATCGACGGCGGCACCGTGCGATTGCCCCGGATCATCGGCGAGGGCCGGGCGCTGGACCTGATCCTCACCGGCCGACCCGTGAGCGCGCCCGAGGCACTACAGATGGGCCTGGTCACCCGCGTCGTCCCGACCGGCGACGCCCGCCGGGTCGCCGAGGAACTGGCCGCTCAACTGGCCGCCCTTCCGCAGACCTGTCTGCGCTCGGATCGCGCCGCGCTCTACGAGCAGCACGGCCACCCCGAGGACGAGGCGCTGCGGATCGAGTTCCAGCACGGCCTGACCGCGCTCACCGGCGGCGCGCTCGACGGCGCCGCCCGCTTCGCCGCGGGCGCGGGCCGCCACGGTAGCGCCGACCAGCGGTAGTGGACCGGCTCACGGTCGTCGACGAGATCTTCCTGCGCACCCATCGCGGGATGGGCACACCCATCGCGTTGCAGGGCCTGTGGCGTATTCCGGAGGCGATGGAACCCACCCTGCTGCGGGCGATCCACGATCGACTGCGGGTCGGCGACCTCGGCCGCCGGGTGGTCCGCGCGCGCGTGCCCGGCGCACGGCGCGGCTGGCGGCCGAACACTCGATCGCATCCGCTCGACCACACCGCCGGCCCGCTGTCCGAGGACGCCGTCCTGCCCTGGGCCGACACCCTCGGTACCGGCCTCGACCCAGAATTCGGCCCCGGCTGGCGGCTGTCCAGCGCGGCGCTGCACGACACCGGAACCGTTGTCGCCCTGACCTGTTCCCACGCCCTGGCAGACGCCCGCGGCCTCATCCACGCTGTCGCCGCCGCCCTCGGCGACCTCGGTGTCGACGACCGGCCCGAGGCCCGCGTCGACCCCCTGCACACACCGGCTCGGACCGGGACCAGCGCCCCTTCCGTCCTGCGCCGGGGTACGGCGGTATCGGACTGGGGCGATGCCCGAGCGCAGTGGTCCACCATCGTCAACGGCACGACACGCGCCCTGCGTCGGGGAATCCCCACGCCTCCCGCCACCGTCGCCGCCGAATCATCGCTCGGCCGGACGGTCCACAGCACGCTGCTGACCTTCGACGCCGCCGAGTGGGACACCACCGCCGCCGCGACCGGCGCGACCCCCAACAGCCTGTTCATCCACCTGGTGGCGAACATCCTGTGGGAGACCGGCTTCCAGCACCCGCGGATCGCGGCGAGCCTGCCCGTCGACACCCGCGACGAACCCCGCGTCGACAACGACCTCGCCATGACCGAGATCGCGATCGATCGCGCCGACACCCCCGCCACCGTCCGCGACAAGGCCCGCACCGCCTACCTGCGCCGCATGTCCAGCCCGGCGGGCCTGCCCGAGCAGATCCTCCAGGTCCTCCCCGACCGCTGGGCCTACGCGCTCAGCAGGGGCGCCGGGGAGCGAGACATCCTGTGCTCCAATATCGGAACGCTGCCCGATGTCCTGCGCACCGTCGGCGGGCACCACTGCGACCGGGTGGCGGCCCGGGCGATCCACCCCGGCCTGACCGAGTTCCCCCGCACCCGGCTCTCGGGCTACTTCTCCCGGCTCGGCGACACCTACACGCTGGCCCTGGTCAGCCTGGCCTGCGACCGCGAAACCCTCGATGCCGCGATAGCGCGCGCCTGCGCCACAGCGGGACTCGACGCCGCGCCGTGGTGATCCGTATGCCCCTACCGGGCACTCAGGCCGCCGTCATCCCGGTGAGCAACGCCCGCAGTCCCCACACGAACTGATCCACCGAGTTCCAGGCGGCGATCTCGTCGAGGTGCGCCGCGGTGCGCGGCCACCGGGTGGCGTCGACCTCGTCCAGCGCGGCCCTGCGCTGCGCGATGCGCTCGGATTCCGGTGGCAGCGGCGGCTTTCCGTCGGTTTCGGCGACCTCGAGCGCGACCGCGCCGAGTACCTGCACGATCACCGCGTACACCCCGTGCGCCCGCGTCTGGGCGGGCAGACCGCCGCGCGCCAGGCAACCGAACATCGCCTCGCCGACATCACGGGCCGCGACGCCGTCCATCGGGCCGGACATCATCAGCGTGGCCACCGCCGGATGGGCGAGCAGTTGGTCGCGCAGGCCGAGGGCGAACTGGATCACCGCGGCGGTCCACTCCACGCCGGGATCCGACAGCGGACCGAGCGGCACCGCGGCGAGCACCCGTTCGATCACCGCGCGCTCGAGGTCTGCGCGACTGGCGACGTAGGTATAGACCGCGTTCGGGTTGACGCCGAGCCGCCCGGCCACGGCCCGGATCGACAGGGCGCTCGGCCCTCCGTCATCGAGCAGGTCGAGCGCGGTGTCGACGACCTGCTCCTCGGTGAACGACCGCCGCGTCGGCCGCGGCGCACCGGTCGCGGCGCGCCGACCTGTTGACTTCTCCTCCGACATGCGATGGACTGTACCCCGTACAGCTACCTGTACTCCGTACAGCCAGAATGGACATCTCATGCGCACCAGGCCGTGGCCCGCCATCACGCTGCTGATCGCGGCGCCGATCCTCATGAACCTGGCCTTCACCGGTTTGGGTGTGTCGTTCGACTACCCCGACGTCCTGACCCGGCCCGCCACCGAGGCGCTCGCGCAGTTCCGCGCCGAGCGGCGCACCGTCGTCGCGCTGTTCACCCTGCTCGCCGCCACCGCCTGCGCCTTCGGTCCGCTGGCTGTCCTGGTCGGCAGGCTCGACGAGTCGTCGATCATGCGGTGGGCCGTGCGCGCCGGCGTCGCCGCCGCGATCGTGCAGACCGTCGGCCTGCTGCGCTGGCCGCTGCTCGTGCCCGGCCTCGCCGACCGCGTCGCCACCGAGGGCCCCGACTCCCCCGCGATCCACACCTTCGAGACCGCCGATACCGTCCTGGGCACGGTCATCGGCGAGACCGCGGGCTACGCCCTCACCGCGCTGTGGACAGCCCTGGTCGTGTCCGCGCTGCGCGACCGCGTCCCCCGCTGGTTCGCCGTGCTCGGCTACGCCGGTGCCGCCGCCGTCGCGACCGGCGTCCTGGTTCCGCTCGGCGTCGAGGCCGCCGGGCTGACCAATTTCCTCGGCTACCTGCTGTGGAGCTGCTGGCTGCTCGCCTTCGCCGCGCTGCTGGCCGGTTACCCGGTGATGCCGAGCCGGGTTGCCAGCCAAGGGAGTTGATCGCGTAGCCCGGCGGACCACAGCGCGAAGCTGTGACCGCCGGGCAGCACCCGCAAGTGGACATCCATCCCGGCGTCTTCGGCCGCCTGATACATCCGCTCCACCTGCGGGCGATAGATCTCGTCGTCGGCGCCGACCACGAACGCGCCTGCGGAGTCCGGGTAGGTCCGGCCGCGCAGCAGGTCGAGCGGGTTGACCCGCAGCAGCGCGGCGGTGTCGCCGCCGAAGGCCGCCTCGACCGTGCGCTGCCGGTCGCCGAGCGTCGGCTCGTCCTCCCCGGACAGGTCCAGGAACGTGGGATAGACCTGCGGATAGTTGGTCGCCAGTTGCAGCGCGCACGTCCCGCCGTAGGACAGACCACCCACCGCCCATGCGCGCGGATCCGGATCGACCTGGAGATTCGCCCGCACCCAGGCGGGCACGTCGACGGCCAGATACGTGGCGACCTTGCCCAGCCGCGAGTCCAGGCACAGCGGGTTCGCCAGCTGACTACCGGTGCCGTCGGCGACCACCACGATCGGCGCCAGACCATGATGGGCGCGGGCGAAGGCGTCCATCGTCTCGACCATTCGCCCGCCGACGATCCAGTCGTCGGGCGCGCCCGGCTGTCCGGCGAGCAGCACCAGCACCGGCAGCAGCGGGCGCGGGTCGGCGAAATAGGCGGGCGGCAGGTAGATCTCGGCGGCGCGGGCGGTGAACCCGGATTCGGTCGGCGGCACCGTCGCGGTCAGCACCTTGCCGCCGCGCGGCAGTCCGGCGGGCTCGGTCCACACCGACTCCAGCGGCCGCCCGCCGACCACCCGCGCGCTGCGGGTCAGCTCGCTCGCGCCGACCCGCTGGATCTCGTCGATACCCAGCGCCGAGCCGACGGTCGGATACGCGGCGTAGACCAGATTGATCCGGACGCCGACCGCCGCCAGCACCGCGAGCGCGGCGAGCAGGGTGACGATCGCGCTCCACACCCTCCGGCGCACCAGAATTCGCGGCACGATCAGCAGGACCGCCGCCACCGCGACCCCCACCAGCACGTAGACCGACACCGCGATCGGGTCGGGGAACGGCCGCCAGACCTCCTCGACGAACAGATACAGCGCGACGGTCAGCACGGTCGCGGCCAGCAGCACGATCGGCATCGTCGTCGTGACATAGCGCCGAGATCGCGCGAACAGCAACCACACCGCACCCAGCACGCCGAGCAGGGTCAGCGCCACCGGGAGCCCACCGGCGAGCAACGACAGATCGGTGATCCTCGACATCGCTGACCTCCACAGATGCCACCTCGACGCGCGGAGCCGGGTCCGCGCGCGGCCACGATGACATACGGTACACAGACGACTTCACCGCGTCCGCGTGGCGCACTCGCAGCAAAGGGTGGATCGATGGACGACAACGCAGCTGCCATCGCGCCGGCTCCATCGGGCGCCCTCGTCACCGCGGGCGTCGTGATCCGGCGGGTGCCGTTCACGATCGGTTTCCTCGCCCTGGTGCTCGTCCTCGGTCTCGCCGGCGGTGGCCTCTGGCGGCGGCTCGACGCCAGGGCCTGGTTCCCCGACATCGCCTACGGCTGGCCGCCGCTCACGGAGGGCAAGTGGTGGACTCCGCTGTCCGGCTGGGTCTTCGGGCTCACGCCGTTCCAGTACGCCGTCATGACAGTGCTTTTCGCGCTGGCGGTGGGCTGGGCCGAGTGGCGGCTCGGTACCGCGCGCACCGCGCTGGTCTGCCTCAGCGCGCAGCTGATCGGCGTGCTCGTCGCGTCGGTCCTCGTCGGGTTGCTCCAGCACACCCATCTCGGCTGGGCCGACCGGCTGGCCGAGGTTCGCGACGTCGGGTTCACCACCTCGGCCCTCGCCGCGATCGCCGCGGCCTCGGCGACGCTGCGCTCGCCCTGGCGGCTGCGGGTGCGCGCCGTACTGGCGGCGCACGTGTCGATCACGTTCCTGTTCGAGTCGACCTTCGCCGATCTCATGCACCTGATCGCGGTCGCGGTGTGGTTCCCGCTGGGCGAGAAGCTGTTCAGCACCACCGAGCACGGCTTCTGGCCGCGTACCCGGCGCGAGGTTCGGATGCTCGCCTACCTCGGGCTGCTGCTGATCGCCGCGGTCTCGGTGCTGGTGTACTTCTTCCCGACCGACAGCCTGCTCGGGCCGACCGGGGAGGAACGCGGCTCACCGGGGAGCACGATCCTGACCGTCGCGGTGATCGCGGTGATCGCCGACCAGCTGCGCAAGGGCAGGCGCTGGGCCTGGTGGATCGCCGTCGGCTACGGCACCGTGCACGTGGTGCTCACCCTGGTGCTGCTCGGCGTGGCGATCGGCACCGACTACGCCACGACCGGCGCGGTGACCGTCGGCACCGCGCTGCTGTGGGCGGGCGAGGTGGCGCTGCTCTACGGCGGCCGCGGCGCGTTCCGGGTGGCCAACCGGCGCAGGATCACCGGCGGCGCGCTGTCGGGCACCGACCCGGGCACCGCGGTGCGGGCGCTGCTCGCCCGCTACGGCGGCAGCACCATGTCGTGGATGATCACCTGGCCGGAGAACAAGTACTGGTTCGCCGACGACGGCGAACGCTGCGTCGCCTATCAGCGGCACGCGGGCACCGTCATCGTGCTGACCGACCCGGTCGGCCCGCCGGACCTGTTGCCCGACACCCTCGCCCGCTTCACCGACCGATGCGAGGCCGACGGCCTGGTGCCGTGCCTGTTCTCCACCACGGGCGCCGTCGCCGAGCTGGCGGGCGAACTCGGTTGGCGCAGTGCGCAGATCGCCGAGGACACCATCGTCGACCTGCCGCAGCTCGAGTTCAAGGGCAAGCCGTGGCAGGACATCCGGTCGGCGATCAACAAGGCGAACAAGGAGGGCATCGCGTTCCGGATGGTCCATCTCGCCGAAGAACCGTTCGCGGTGCTGGCGCAGGTGCGCGCGATCTCCGAGGAATGGGTCGGCGAGAAGGGGCTGCCGGAAATGGGATTCACGCTCGGCGGGGTCGAGGAGGCGCTCGATCCCGAGGTGCGGGTCGGCCTGGCGATCGACGCCGACGGCAGCGTGCACGGCGTCACCTCGTGGCTGCCGGTGTACGCCCCCGGCGGGGAGATCCGCGGCTGGACCCTCGATGTCATGCGCAGGCGGCCCGACGGCTTCCGGCCGGTGGTGGAGTTCCTCATCGCCTCGGCCTGTCAGCTGTTCAAAGAGGAAGGCGCCGAGATCGTTTCACTATCCGGCGCCCCACTGGCCCGCAGCGCCGGGACCGACGACGCCGAGCCGATCGATCGACTGCTCGAAGGGCTCGGCGCCGCCATGGAGCCGTACTACGGATTCCGGTCGCTGCACTCGTTCAAGGCGAAGTTCCAGCCCCGCCACGAACCGGTGTACCTGTGCTATCGCGACGAAGCCGACCTGCCGCGGATCGGCATCGCGCTGACGAAGGCGTACCTGCCGGAGGTGTCGGCCAAGGACCTGATGGCCCTGGGCACGGCGCCGCGTTAGACCGCCTCAGCCGACGGTCACCGAGCTCGGCGTCACCCGGGCCGCGACATCGGCGGGCACGTCGACGCCGGGTTCCAGGTCGTTGGCGTCGATCGGCTCGCCCCAGACCTGCCGCAGCGGCAGCACTCCCGCCCAGACGCCGCCGGTCTCGATGTCGGCCGCGTCGTCGTTCGGGCCGCCGGTGCGGACCTTCACCGAGGCTTCGGTGAGATCGAGCGCGAGCACCATGGTGGCCGCCATCTCCCTGCGGTTGGGCGGGCGCACCCGATCCCAGGCGCCCGGCGCGGCGTGTTCGACGATCACCCGCAGCGCGTTGGCGCGCTCGGCCTCGTCGGTGACCAGCACCGCGCGACCACGGATCACCGCGGAGCGGTAGTTCATCGAGAAGTGCATGGCCGAGCGGGAGTACACCAGGCCGTCGACGTGGGTCACCGCGACCGAGATGTCGGTCCCGACGGCGGCGCGCATATTGCCGGCGCCGGTGGAACCGTGCAGGTAGAGCGTGTCGCCCGCGCGGCCGTAGACGGTCGGCAGCACCACCGGGGAGCCGCCGAGCAGCACGCCGAGGTGGCAGACCAGGCCGGCGTCGAGCACCGCGTCGAGGTCGGCGCGGTCCGCGCGGCCCCGTTCCTTGGACCGCGTCAGGGTGGTGCGCGGGGTCGGTGACAAGGGGGCGCGGGTGGTGTCGTGCGTGGTCATAAGATGAGCTTCGCTGAGAAAATGGACCGAAAACAGGTCCACTTCGGGCGAAGATCTACAGGCCAATTCGAGGTGAGCGATGCTCGACGATCTGCCGATTCCGCTCGACCGCACCGCGCCCGAACCGCTGTCGGTGCAGGTAGCCGATGCTCTGCGCGCCGCGGCGACCGGCGGCGTGCTGCGCGTCGGTGAGCGGCTGCCCGCCTCGCGCGCCCTCGCCCGGCGGCTCGGGGTGAGCCGGGCCGTGGTGTCGACCGCCTACGACCAGCTGCACGCGGAGGGCTGGATCGCCGGTCGCCAGGGGTCGGGCACCTACCTGCGCACCGCCCCCGCCGCCGCGCCGCCGACCACCGACCCCGGTGCCGACGCCGATCCCGACGCGCG